>NZ_JBFTZL010000064.1:0-18757 GCF_056406825.1 Arthrobacter sp. P1_A5
CGACGATCCCAAACTGTCCTGCCTCTATTAGCGGTCTCTCCGGCACCTACCGGACCCCGGTGACAACACCCCCCGGATCATTGACGACTGGGGGCGGCAATCATGCCGGGGCCGGCAGGCCAGCACACCCACATCCTGCAACAGGAACGGGCTACGAAAAAGGTAACGGGGCGGCCACCAACGCCTCGAACACCAACGCCTCGAACACAAGCGCCTCGGCCACCAACGCCTCGAACACAAGCGCCTCGAACACAAGCGCCCCTCCGGAGGAATCCTCCGGAGGGGCGTTTGTGGTCTTCGGGGAAAGTGTCCCGGCCAGGCGGCCGGGGCTTTTTCCGGAGTACTTAGAGCGGGCGGATGTTCTCAGCCTGCGGGCCCTTCGGGCCCTGCGTGACGTCGAATTCAACCTTCTGGTTCTCGTCCAGCGAGCGGTAGCCGCTGGTAGCGATTGCCGAGTAGTGGGCGAAAACGTCGGCCGACCCGTCATCCGGGGCAATGAAGCCAAAACCCTTTTCGGCGTTGAACCATTTAACTGTGCCTGTAGCCATGCCTTTATCCTTCTGAAATGCTGCTGATCTCCGGCGGCCATAAGGCCAACGGCTGCGGAGACATTCGTCCGCTGTCCCCAACGTACGGTGCGACGGGCCGCGGTGCAAGGGTCTGACGGGGGTCTTCGTCTCCGCCGGCCGCTTTCGTCAGGCCGAGACGGTGGCGTCGAAGAGCGCAATCAGGTCCCGGCTGATCTGGTAAGGCGAGGTCTCGGACGGGCTGTGGCCCGCGCGGTAGACCGAAATCCGCGCACCGATCGACTGCGCGAAGCTCCGGTGCAACGCCAGCGGCCAGAGGTCGTGTTCGCCGACTGCGACGAGCTTTGGCAGCGTCGCGGCCGCCAGCACCCGCCGCAGATCCGGGGTGTGCTTCATAAGGCCGATGATGTCGACCACCGAGGCGCGGCGCGTGAACGCGAACCGGCTCCTGACGAACCGCAGCCGCTGCGGCGCCACCCGGGCAATATTGCTGCGGATGCCCCAAATCATTATTGCGGTGCCGACCTTGGAGGTGACCCAACAGCTGACCCAGCCTGCCAGGCGCACGTAGCGGAGGCTCTGTCCCGGCTCCGGCGGGCAGCTGATGAGGGTCAGACTGCGGAACTTTTCTGGCCGCTGGACGAACGCCAGTTGGGCAACCACCGCCGCGAAGGAATACCCCACGACGTGCACGGCGCCTTGATCGGTGTCCAGCATGGCCAGGAGGTCGTCGCGGAACAGCTCGTAGTCGTAGCAGTTCCGGGGCGGAACGAGGTTTTCGGGCCCGGCCTGGGCGGATTCATACTGCCCGGCGATGTCGCAGCTGAGGACGAAGTAGCCGGCCGCGGCGAGCTCGGGCAGCATGAGGATGAAGTCTTCCTTGGAGCCGGTTGCGCCCGGGATTAGCAGGACGCGCGGCTTCCCGGGGTCTCCGGCAGCGATCGTCGCCAAGGTCCCGCTCGGTGCCTCGAACTGACCGCGCATCACGCCTGCCGGAAGGACGGCCCAGTCGAAGTCGGGCAACGCGGCGTCCCGGCGGGCGGCATCGTCCACCAGCCCCGAACCAAAGCCCTCGGGAACCGGGCCGCCCTGTGCGTTACTGCCGGCAGACGCCATCTATCTAACATAGCCCCCTGCCGGCGGCGTGGCGGAGGTCCCGTTGCAATTCGACGGCCCGGCGCCGGCCGGTCCGGAGGTCCACGCTCAGCCAGCCAGGCTGCCGGCGGCCGTGGCGGGGGAGAGCGGGGAATCCACCTGCCGCACCGTTCCGGCCGATCCGTCCACGGTCACGGTCTCACCGGTCCGCAAGCGGGTGGTCGCGTCCGGCACGCCCACCACCGCCGGGATGCCGTATTCGCGGGCCACCACGGCGCCGTGCGAGATCACCCCGCCCATTTCCATCACCAGGGCGCCGGCCGTCATGAACAGCGGCGTCCAGCCGGGGTCAGTGGAGGGCGCCACGAGGATTTCCCCGGGCTCGAGGTGCGCGCCCACCGGATCCAGGATGACCCGGACCATTCCGGTGGCGGTGCCCGCCGACGCCGGTGTCCCGGCGAGGGCGCCGGAAGCGGGGGACTTGGCCATCACGGCCGCCTCCACATCCGTGCCGTCGGAGAGCAGGAGCCGGGGAATCCGGCGCCGGCGCAGTTCGACGTCGTAGATCCGGTGGCGGCCCGCGACGATGCCCTTGAGGTCGGCACCCCGCAAACCCACACGGACTTCATCGAATTCCAGGAAATACACGTCGTCCGCGGCGGCGATCGCACCGGACCGGGCCAGCTCGATGCCGATCGCGTTGAGCTGGCGGTGCATTTCCGCGAGGGCGAGGATGATGTAGAACTTGGGCAGTTCGCGCAGTCCGGACAGCTGGCGGGTCCGGCGCAGGCAGAATTCCACCAGCTGGGCACGGATCCGGCTCCGGACCCTGGTCCGCTCCACCAGGCTGCGGATCCTGGCCTCGGCATGTTCCTCGGCGCGGGCGAACTGCCGGTCGGGCGCTTGCTCGGGGTCGGCCACATGAAGGTAGTTCGAGATCATCCCGAGGATATGGTCCGGCTTCTCCGACCACCGCGGCATGCCAAGGTCGATCTCCGCCACGGCGCGGTGGCCGTAGCGGTCCAGGAACCCGTGCAGGCCGGTCTGTGCCACTGCGGGCAGCGAGCCGGCCTTGTACAGGGCGGCCAGTTCCCTTGGCCCGTGGGCCAGGAACACCTCCCGGGACGCGGCGTTCGCGCCGACGGTGACGGCCAGTTGCCAGAGTTCGAGGTCYATCTCAGTGGTGACATTGTTGGGCAGACCCCGCAACACGGCCTCGAGTTCCCGCGGTGCCGCGATGCCGCGCAGCAGCCTGCGCGCCCCGGCCAGCATGAGGTAACCAACGGACGGTCCGGGCAGCGTCGCCAGGATCAGTCCGTCCACGGTGTTCTCCAGGATGCGCTGGGCGTGATCGAGCCGGCCAAAAGTGGTGGCCGGTTCCGGCAGGACAAGTTCGGATTGAAGGCGATCTCCGTAATCGAAGGCGCGGCGCAGTTCGGCGGACGGCCGCACCGCGGCCCGCAGAAGGGACGGAAGCAGCCGGACCGTCAGGCCCAGGCCGGCCATGGTTCCGGGATCGCGCCCTGCGCTATTGCCCGCTGCGCCGCTGCCGGTCCGCGGCCGCCGGGGGGCCAGCCTGCCCGCCGCGCCGTGCCGTGGCCGCCGGGACGGCCGTTTGCGCACGCCGAACCGCGGGTCATCCAGGAGTGCCGGAAAAACCGCGCCGGACCTGCCGTCCGCCAGCGGAAGCATCCGCAGCAGGTAGCGGCGGCCGTACCTGTTGCGCACCATGGGCGTCACGTCCACATACATCCGCAATCCCGGGTTGACGTACCGCCACGGCCCGTTGCGGTTCCGCATTGAGCCCAGCACGGAGAGCCCCATGGGGGTCAGGGGCCTGGTCAGGCCCTGGAGCAAGGTGCCGCACAGGTAGACGTGGGGGTCGACGTCGGCCCCTGCCTCCGCGCCCAGCGGTTCGGCGGCCGCAGGCTCCGGCAGCGGATACAACGTGGTGATGGGCCGCGACTGGGTCACCCAGATCCTGCCCGCGGCGTCGATCACCCATTCCACATCCTGGGGTGCCCCGAACAGCCCCTGGACGGTATCGCCGAGGGCCGTGAGTTCGCGGATCCGGGCGTCGTCCAGGCTCCGCCGCCGCCGGACTGACGTCCCCTTCGGTGAACGGAGGAGGATGCGTCCCGTGGCCGTATCCACGACGAAATGGTCCGGGTTGACGCTGCCGGAGACCACCGCCTGGCCGGGCCCGGCGCTCGCATCGATGACCGTTTCGGTCCGGGTGCCCGTCACGGGATTGGCGGTGAAGAGCACGCCGGCGCTGGTGGCGGTGATGAGGTCCTGGACGACGACGGCGAGGCCCACCTCACGGTGGCTGATCCCGTTGGCGGCGCGGTAGGCCACGGCCCGTTCGGTCCAGAGTGAGGCCCAGCAGCGCCGGACCGACTCGACCACGGCGTCGGCTCCGGAGATGTTCAGGAAGGAATCCTGCTGGCCGGCGAAGCTGGCGAAGGGCAGGTCCTCGGCGGTGGCGGAGGATCTGACCGCCACTGTGGCCCGGCTGCCGAGCGCGGCGTACGCGCCGCGAAGCGCGGCATCGACGTCGGCGGGAATCGGCGCGGTCACGATCATTTCCCGCGCCTGCCGGGCCAGTTCACCCAGATCCGGTCCGGGCCGGGCCAACCCGGGGCGGCCTGGCTGGCGGGAGTCGCCGTCGCCTATGTCGCCTATTTCGCCGTTGTCGCCGTTGTTCGACGGGTGGGGCTGCGCGGCGTCCAGCCGGGCCGCCAGCGCGTCCAGTTCGGCCGGGGCCGCCTTTCGGTAGGCAACCGTGGTGAGGCAGAATCCGCGGGGTACACGGAACCCGGCGGCCGTGAGCTTGCCGAGGTTCAGGGCCTTTCCACCCACGAGCGGCAGGGGAGCGGAACCCAGTGCGCTGAGATCCATGACGAGACTTTCCGGTGCCCTGCCATCTGCAGAACCCATTTCCTGCTCCCACGTCCTGTCCGCGTCTTCAAGCCACGTGTTCACGCCACGTATTCAAGCCGCGGGCGGCCTCCGGGTCCTGAGTCCGGCGGCGCGGCGGCCCCTCTGCCAAGCGAGCCTGCCGGCCTACTGGCCGGCGTCGGCCTCGCCGGTGTCTTCCCACATAAGATCCAGGTTGCGGAAGACCGGAGGGCCGTCGCACAGGGCGGCCATCTGCGCGGCGAATTCGGAGGTCTCGGGCCGGTTGGAGTTCTCCATGGCCGACTCGTAGGAGTCGAACTCCACGATCGTGAGATAGGTTCCGGGGCGGTCGCGGTCTGCGGTGGCCATGATGCGGCGGAAGGTCGGGGCAGTGGTTCCCTCCGTTCTGGAGGGCCGGCCGAGTTGCTCGATCTCCTCAATGCGGGAGGTCTGAAATTCGATGATCTGCACGAACCTGGCCATGACGGCTCCCTTGACGGCGGCGGATGCTGATGCGCTTCACGCTAGACCCTCGTCCTTGCCCGTGCAAGGGCGGAAGCTAGCAGTACAGCCAGGCCGGCGCGGGCGGCCGCGCGGGTGTCAGCGCGGCCGCCGTCGAGAGCCCGGCTACGGGGTCAGGAGGACCTTGATGGCGCGCCGTTCGTCCATCGCGCGGTAGGCCTCGGGTGCCTCTTCCAGCGGCATGACCGAGTCGAACACGCGGCCCGGATTGATGGTGCCGTTCAGCACGTCCGCCAGCAGTTCCGGGATGTACGTCCGGGCCGGGGCCATGCCGCCGCCGATCGAGATGTTGGTGTCGAACAGAAAGCGCAACGGGGCTTCGGCGCCGCCGGTGGGGACGCCGACAAAGCCGAGGGCGCCGCCCGGGCGGACGCTGTGCAGGGCCTGTTCCATGGATTCCTTGGTCCCCACGCACTCCAGCACGGAGTCGGCCAGGACGCCGCCGAGCAGTTCGCGGACCTTGGCGACGCCCTCGTCCCCGCGTTCGGCGACGATGTCCGTGGCCCCGAATTCGCGGGCGATCGCCTGGCGGTCGGCGTGCCGCGACATGGCGATGATCCGCTCCGCGCCGAGGCGCTTGGCGGCCAGGACGCCGCAGAGCCCGACGGCGCCGTCGCCGACCACCACGACCGTCCGGCCGGGACCGGCCTTGGCCGCGAGTGCTGCGTGGTGGCCTGTGGCCATAACGTCGGAGAGCGTGAGCAGGCTGGCGCGGAGGGCGTCGTCCGGGTCGGTGACGCCCGGGACCTTGACCAGCGTGGACTCGGCGAGCGGTACTCGCACGGCCTGGCCCTGGCCGCCGTCGATCCCGTGGCCGGTGTCATCCTTGCCGCCCCAGCCGGCGAGGTGGTCGCAGGCCACCGTGACGCCGTCGAGGCACTGCGGGCACGCGCCGCAGCTGACCACGAATGGAGCGATCACGAAGTCGCCCACGGCGAGGTCTTTGATGTCGTCGCCGACGCTTTCGACCGTCCCGATGAACTCGTGCCCGATCGCGGACGGCTTGTGGGTGGGCTTGACCCCGCGGTACGGCCAGAGGTCCGAGCCGCAGACGCAGGAGGCGGTGACCTTCACGATGACGTCGGTGGGCAGCTGGAGGGTGGGGTAACCGCGGTCTTCGACTCGGATGTCGCCGGGACCGTGGATGATGGTGGCGCGCATGGGTGCTCCTCGCATTGTGGTGGATGGGCTGGGAACGAGTTTAGTCCCGTGGCATCCCGGCCACGCAGGCGAGGACAAACAACGCGGGGTCAGATCCGGCCCATTAAGGGCCGTTTCTGACCCCGCGTTGCTTTAGAGGGCTTCGAGCACGCTGACGTAGTTGGCGATGCCCACGCCGCCCATGTTCTGCACCGCGGCCCGGCGCGGGTTGGCCAGCTGCATGTCGCCGGCGGTCCCGGTGAGCTGCATGGCGGCGATGACGTGCTGGGAGACGCCGGTGGCGCCGACGGGGTGGCCCTTGGCCTTGAGCCCGCCCGAGACGTTGACCGGCAGCTTGCCGTCCTTGAAGACCCAGCCTTCCTCGAGCGCCCGGGCGCCCTGGCCGCGTTCGGTCAGCCCCATGGCCTCGTACATGAGCAGTTCGGCGATGGTGAAGCAGTCGTGGACTTCCGCGAAGTCGAGCTCCTCCAGCCCGACGCCGGCCATCCCCAGGGCCCGCTGCCAGGAGGCCCGTGTGGCGGCGAATTCGGTCGGGTCCCGGCGCTCGGCGGGGAAGAAGTCGTTCGCCTGGCCGAAGCCGGCGAGCCGCACCGGGGCCGTGGCGCCGCCGGTCGGGGCAACGGAGAGGACGACGGCGGCGGCGCCGTCGGAGACGGGGGAGCAGTCGGTGCGGCGCAGCGGATCCGCCACCATCGGGTTCTTGTCCGAGACGGTCCGGCAGAAGTCCTCGCCGAGGTCCTTGCGGAGCTGGGCATAGGGGTTGTCGACGCCGTTGCGGTGGTTCTTCGCCGCGATGGTGCCCAGGACGTCGCCGAGCTTTCCGTTGCCGTCCCCGTAGCGCTTCCCGTAGTGCTTCGCGACCTCCGCGAAGAGCCCGGTGAACCCGGTGGTGGAGGCCTTGCCGGCCATGTCGTAGTCCGCGCCGAGCAGGGCCGCGCCCACGACGTCGGCCCCGGCCTGCGTCATCTTCTCGGCACCGATCACCAGGACGGTCTTCGCGGTGCCGGCCAGCAGGGACTTGGTGCCCTGCTGGAACGCGGCCGAGCCGGAGGCGCAGGCGTTCTCCACCCGGGTGGAGGGCACGTTGGCCAGCTGATCCGATACCTGCAGCGCGAGGGAGGACGGGAAGGCCAGCGGCATCATGCCGGAGTTGAACTGGCCGAGGTAAATCTCATCGATCTGGCCGGGCTCGATCCCGGCGTTGCCGATCGCCTCGGTGGCGACCTGCACGATCAGGGACTCCAGGGTTTCTTCGCTCAGCTTGCCGAACCGGCTGTGGCCCCAGCCGGTGAGCAGGACGTCCTTGCCGAACTGTTCCTTGAGGCTCATGCCGTCGCTCCTTCAAATTCGAGCGCGACATCGAAGTCGGCTTCGGTTTTTTCGCGGATATCCTCCACGGTGACGCCGGGCGCGAGGCGCGTGAGCGTGAGCTTCCGCCCGCCGTCTGCTTTGTGTTCATTCTTCACAAGGTCGAAGACCGCGAGGTCGCTGATGATGCGGTCCACGCAGCTGAGCCCGGTGAGGGGCAGCGTGCATTCCTTGACGATCTTGGCGGTGCCGTCCTTGGCGTTGTGCTCGGTGAGGACCAAGACGCGCGGGGTGCCGGCCACGAGGTCCATGGCACCGCCCATGCCCTTGACCATCTTGCCGGGGATGGTCCAGTTGGCGAGGTCTCCGTTCCCGGAGACCTGCATGGCGCCCAGGATCGCGACCTTCACGTGGCCGCCGCGGATCATGCCGAAGGACGTCGCGGAGTCGAAGATGCTGCCGCCGGGCAGGACCGTGACGGTCTGCTTGCCGGCGTTGATCAGGTCCGCGTCTTCCTCGCCCTCGAAGGGGAACGGGCCCATGCCGAGGAGGCCGTTCTCGCTCTGCAGAACAACGCGGACGCCGTCGGGCAGGTTGTTGGCCACCAGCGTGGGGATGCCGATGCCAAGGTTGACGTAGTCGCCGTCGTTCAGTTCTTCGGCCGCGATTGCGGCCATTTCATCTCGGGTCCAGGCCATGGTGGTTCTCCTTGGAAAGTCAGGGTGCTGAGGGTGGGGCGCCAATGCCGGCGCGCCCGGGGTGGGCGGCGCTCGGGCCGGATTAGACGGTGACGGCGGAGGCGGCCTGCGCCGGCTCTGCTTCCGCTGCGGGCCGCGGGCGGACGGTGCGCTGTTCGATGTCCTTGACGCGGCCGCTGGCCTGGACCAGGCGCTGGACGAACACGCCGGGGGTGATGATGTGATTCGGGTCCAGCTGGCCGGGCTCGACGATCACTTCGGCCTCGGCGACGGTCACGGCGCCGGCCGTAGCGACCACGGGGTTGAAGTTCTGCGCGGTGTACCGGTAGATCAGGTTGCCGTCGGTGTCGGCCGTGTGGGCGTGAACCAGGGCGACGTCGGCCTTGATGGCGCGTTCCTGGACATAGGTCTCGCCGTCGAACTCTGCCAGCGGCTTGCCTTCGGCGACGAGGGTGCCCACGCCGGTCTTCGTGTAGAACGCCGGGATGCCGGCGCCGCCGGCGCGCAGCCGCTCAGCAAGGGTGCCCTGTGGGGTGAACTCCACCTCCAACTGGCCGGCGAGGTACTGCTCGGCGAAGAGCTTGTTTTCCCCAACGTAGGACGCGATGACCTTGCGGACCTGGCCGCCTTCGATCAGGACCCCGAGGCCCTTGCCGTCCACGCCCATGTTGTTGGAGACGACCGTCAGGTCCTTCACCCCGGAATCCCGCACCGCCCCGATCAGGTCAGCGGGGATCCCGCTGAGCCCGAAACCGCCGACGGCGAGCGTCATGCCGTCGCGCAGTACGTCCTGCAGAGCGGCCGCTGCCCCGGATTTCACCTTTGACATTGCATCTCCTCATTGAGCTCGTCTTGCTATCCACTCCGGCAATCCACTTTGTGGACTCCTTGCCTGAAGAAGGAGCCTATGGTGTGTCACAGACCACTGTCAACGTGGAGTTTCCCCGCAAATTGGCGGAGTTTATAGTGTGGACGCTACCCTTGGCACTATCCATTATGTGGATACCTGATGGTAAAATCGGGTAAAAGCAACGTGGGTGAAAGCATCACCCAGTTCCGGGCCGACGTGAGGCAAGCAATGAATACAACTCCCGTCCAGGGCGCCCAGGTGGTCAGCCGGGCAGCCGGCCTGCTGCGCCTGGTCGGCCGGAAGCCGGAGGGCTGCCCCCTGGTGGAGCTCGTGCGCGAATCCGGCCTGACGCGGCCCACCGTGCACCGGCTGCTGAGCTCACTCGCGGCCGAGGGGCTGCTGGACCAGGACCCGGGCAGCGGCAACTGGGTCCTGGGTCCTGAGATCCTGCTGCTGGGGTCCGTGGCCTCGGCGCGCTTCCCCCTGGAGGACATCGCGAGGCCGAGCCTGCGCCGCCTGGCCGAAGAGACCGGCGAAAGCGCTTTCTTCTCCATCCGCCGCGGCAACGAGACCGTGTGCCTGCTCCGGGAAGAAGGCAGCTTCCCGGTCCGTTCCTTCGTGCTGCACGAGGGGGTGCGGTTCCCGCTGGGCGTCGCCTCCGCAGGCACCGCCATCATGGCCTTCCTGCCGGCACAAGAGCAGGAAGAGCTGCTCGCCAACTGGGCAGCCCACGCCGGCAGCTTTGCGGCCGCGCACACCGCAGCACTGGTCAGGGAGAACCTGGAAGCGACGCGGCAGGCCGGCTATTCGGTCAATCCGGGGCTGGTCCTGGAAGGCAGCTGGGGGATGGGTGCGGCGGTCTTCGACCAGCGGGGCCGCCCCGCCTGGGCGCTGTCCCTGACCGGCATCGAACCGCGCTTCCGGGAGGACCGGCGTCCGCAACTGGGGCGGCTGCTCCTGGAAGAAGCGCACCGGATCTCCACGCTGCTGACCCGCTCGCCAGGCGCCTGACCCTCGTCAAGGGCCCCGGTTCGGCTCAGGCCGCCTCGGACAATTCAACTTGCCGGGCGACTCTTGCGCAGCCGCCGCTTGTGCCAGAAGCTGGCAGCACAGGCCGCATCGCGTCGAGCCGAAGGAGCAAAGCCTCATGAAAGACATCAAGATCTCTTTCGATCACTATGGCAGCCCGGACGTCGTCACCGTTGGCGAGGAGGAACCGCCGGTTCCGGGGGAGAACGAGGTCCAGGTGGGGATCCGCGCCGTCGGCGTCAACCCGGTGGACTGGAAAGTCGTTGCCGGCTACCTGGAGCCCTACCTTGCCCTGGACTTCCCTGCAGTTCCCGGCTGTGAGGCGGCAGGAACCGTGACCGCCGTTGGCCCCGGCGTGACCGGCCATGAGGTGGGCGACGACGTGATCTGGAATGGCATTTCCGGGGCCTACCGTGCCGCGGCCAATTTTCCGGCCAGCCAGCTGACGCCAAAGCCCGCGGGCATCGATTTTGAGCAGGCGGCGTGCGTCGCGATAGCTGGCGGCACAGCGTATTCGGCGCTGCTTCAGCTTGGCATTGGCGTGGGGGACACGGTCCTCATCCACGGTGCGGCGGGCGGGGTCGGCTCGGCGGCAGTCCAGATCGCGCGGCACCTCGGCGCCCGGATCATCGGCACCGCTTCAGAGCAGAACCACGACTATTTGCGCGGCCTCGGCGCCGTGCCGGTGGCCTACGGCGAAGGGCTCGTGGAACGCGTCCGCGCACTGGGCACCATCACCGCCGTCCTGGACACCTTTGGCGGGGAGGAGACGACGACGGCGACGGTCCATTTGCTCGGCGGCCACGGCGCCGCGGTGACCACAGTGCCTGGAAAGGCGGCCAACGCGGCCGGAATTGCACCGGTCAGGCTGCTGGACGGACGGGTCGCGGAGGCGGCCCGGCTGTCGGCCGGGGGAAAGCTCCGCTTCAGCATCCAGGAGCGGATTCCCCTCACCGATGCTGCCAGGGCACTGGGCATCAGCCGCGCAGGCCATGTCCGGGGCAAACTCGTGCTGATCCCGTAAGTGGAACCCCGCGGGGCCGCCCGGCAGCCCCGCCCGGGGCTCTCGGCTCAGGCTATTTCCACCAGGTGTCGAAAATCGTCACCGGGACCGTGCGCTTGTGGCGGGTCCGCAGGTACATCGCCTCGATCCGTTCGGACGCGGCATCGGGTACGTCACGGCCCTCGAGGTAGTCATCGATCAGGTCGTAGCCCAGGCCGAGTTCGTCCTCGTCGGTGCGGCCCGGCTTGCCATCCAGCAGATCCGCCGTCGGAACCTTTTCCCAGATCCGGGCCGGTGCGCCGAGTTCCGCCAGCAGGGCGCGGTTCTGGCGCTTGTTAAGGCCGAACAGCGGCAGGATGTCCGCGCCGCCGTCGCCGAACTTGGTGAAGAATCCCGTGACGGACTCGGCGCCGTGATCCGTGCCGATCACCAGGTAGTTGTGCTCGCCGGCCAGGGCGTACTGGGCAATCATCCGGGTCCGGGCCTTGGTGTTGCCCTTGTGGAAATCGGAGATCTCGGTTCCTACGGTCTTCTCGAACTCGTCCTCGAAGCCATCTACTGCGGCCGAGATGTTGAACGTCCATTCGGTCTTGGCGCGCACGAAGTCCAGGGCCGCCTGGGCGTCGTCCTCGTCATGCTGGACGCCGTAGGGCAGGCGCACGGCCACAAAGTTCGCCTCGGTGCCCTCGGCCTCGAGTTCCTCGACCGCCAGCTGGGCCAGCCGCCCGGCCAGGGAGGAGTCCAGGCCGCCCGAGATGCCCAGGACGAAGCCCTTGGTGTGGGTGGCCGTCAAGTATTCCTTCAGGAAYGTCACGCGTTTGCGCACCTCCCCGGCAGGGTCGATCCGGGGCTGCACGCCCATTTCCTCGATGATCTTCGCCTGGAGTTCACGCATGCCTCACAGCCTAGTCAGCGGTGTCAACAACGCTCAACTGTTGCAGCCGGACCGGCGGCTGGCGCGCGGATCCGGCGTCGAAATGGCTTCGGTTCCGGACGGCGGCTACGGTTTCGGACCGTTGCGACTTAGATGAGATGGGTGGGCATCACGGACCGGCTTCGTGTGCCACCGCCGGCGAGCGGGTTCAGCTGGGCCAGCAGCATGGACACCGCCATGCGACCGGCCTGCTCGATCGGGGAGGCCATGGTGGACAGCGGCGGATTGCAGAAGTCGGCGCCAAAGATGTCGTCGCAGCCCAGGGCAGGTCGGAGTTCCAGGGCACGTTCAACGAGAACGTCTTCTGCGACTCCTTCGACACCCGGCTCTAAACTGGCGCGGCGGGGCTGCGGGCGCCTAGGTTTCGGCTCGCCGCTACGGTTTCGGGCCGGTGCTGCGCGGATCCCCGCCGCGCCGGTCCGAAGCCGCGGCGCGGGTCCGAAACGTGCGCGAAAAACCCTCCCGCGGCACCCCGCGCAGGCGTAGCGTGGGGCCATGGAGAAGACCGGATGCGCGGTGGTGGGCGGTGGACCTGCGGGGATGATGCTGGGCTTGCTCCTGGCACGCGCCGGGGTGCGGGTGACGGTGTTGGAGAAGCACGCCGATTTTCTGCGCGACTTCCGCGGCGACACCGTGCACCCGTCCACCATCCGGCTCATTGACGAACTTGGGCTCGGCCAGGAGTTCCGCCGGCTGCCGCAGAGCCGCCTGAAGAACGTCGTTTTCCCGGTCCCGGGCGGGCCGTCCGTGACCATGGGTGACTTTGACGCCCTGCCGCCGCCGTACAACTACATCGCCATGATGCCGCAGTGGGATTTCCTGAGCTTCCTCGCCGACGCCGCCGCACAGGAACCGGGGTTTACGCTGCTCATGAGCCACACCGCCACCGGCCTGGTCCGCAACGGGGGCCGCGTCCGCGGAGTCCGCTTCAGGACTCCCGACGGCACGCAGGACGAGCTGCTGGCGGATCTGGTGGTTGCCACGGACGGCCGCCATTCCGCGCTGCGCACTGCGGCCGGGCTGGCGCCAAAGGAGTTCCCGGTGCCCTTCGACACCTGGTGGTTCCGGTTGCCCCGCTATCCCTCCGAAACGGGTGAGGTGGCCGGGCTTGTGCCGGCGTTCGGGCCCGGCGAGGCGCTGCTGGCCCTGTTCCGCAACGACTACTACCAAATGGGCTACCTCGCCGCCAAGGGCGCCGACGCCCGGATCCGTGCGGAAGGCGTTGAGGGCTTCCGACGGCGGGTCGCAGGGCTCCGCCCCGATCTCGCGGACCGGGTGGACGCCATCAAATCCCTCGATGACCTTCACTGGCTGGACGTGCGCCTGAACCGGCTGCGCTCGTGGCACATCAACGGGCTGCTGTTCATCGGGGACGCCGCGCATGCGATGTCCCCGGCCGGCGGCGTCGGAATCAACCTCGCCATCCAGGACGCGGCCGCCGCCGCCGAGTACCTTGCCCCCGCACTGCTCCGGGGCCGGGTAACCACGGCGGACCTTGAGAAAGTGGAACGACGGCGCCGGCTGCCGACCGTCATTGTGCAGACCGTCCAACGGATCATGCAACGCGCGATCTTCGTCCCGGTCATGACCGGGAAGCGGACAAAATTTCCGGCCGCGGCACTCTTCTTCGCCCGGCACGTTCCGGCGTTCCGCAAGATCATTCCCCGCTTCATCGCCTTTGGTCCGCGGCCCGAGCACGCACCGGCCTTCGCGCGGCGTGCCGAACCCCAGCCGCAGCCCTAGCCCTGACCCGGGACCGACATACAGCTCACCGGCTGGGAATCTGCGGCGGACCAGCCACTAAACTGGGAGCCATGACTGCCACCCGTGACTTCGCAGCCGACGCTGCCGCTGCCCGTGCCCGACTCCTGGAACTGATCAAGGAACTGGCCGTAGTCCGCGGCAAGGTCATCCTCTCCAGCGGCGCCGAAGCCGACTACTACATCGACCTGCGCCGCATCACCCTGCACCACGAGGCGTCCAAACTCGTCGGACAGGTCATGCTCTCGCTGATGGAGGACGCCGGGATCGATTTCGAGTGCGCCGGGGGACTCACCATGGGGGCGGATCCGGTGGGCACCGCCGTCATGCATGCCGCCGTCGACGCCGGCCGCCCGGTGGACGCTTTCGTGGTCCGCAAGGCGCAGAAGTCCTACGGCATGGGCCGCCAGGTGGAAGGCCCCTCGGTCGAGGGCCGCAAGGTCCTGGTCCTGGAGGACACCTCAACCACCGGCGGGTCCGCGCTGACCGCCGTCGAGGGCGTCCGCAAGGCCGGCGGCAACGTGGTGGCCGTGGCCGTGATCGTGGACCGCGACACCGGGGCCAAGGAAAAGATCGAGGCCGAAGCCGGTGTTCCGTATCTCTTCGCCTTCGGCAAGGACGAACTCGGCCTTAGCTAGGGGTTCGACGCCGGACGGCAGAGGTGGACGGGGTATGGGCCGTGACCTATCATTTGTCCCATACCCGTCCATCCTTTATCTGGAGAACACGCGCCATGCTCCCGTCCGAAAAGTCCCTGAACAGCRGTGTGAACCGCGGCCCTGAGGGGCAGGGCGCCGACATCTCGGTGGGAACGGTCGACCAGATCCAGAACCTGATCCTGGACAGCGCGGACTTCGAAGAGTTCCTGAACGAACTCGCGCGTTTTTCCGCGCACCAGGTGGCCGGCTCCGGCGACGACGCGCTGTGCGGAATCACCCTGCTCCGGGACCGTAAGGCCGCCACGATCGGGTGGAGCAGCGACTCCGCCCGCGAAGTGGACGAGATCCAGTACTCACTGTCCCAGGGCCCCTGCCTGACCGCCGCCAAGGAGGAACGGGAGGTCTACGTCCCGGACCTCTTCGACGAGGACCGCTGGGGTCCTGACTACGCCTCCGCCGTCGCCTCGCACGGCCTGCGCTCGGTGTTGTCGGTGCCTTTCCACCTCCAGGGCGAAGCCCAGGCGGCCCTGAACCTCTACTCCGATGTCCCGCACAAGTTCGACGGCGACGTCGCGGTCCGGGCCCGCGGCTACACCCGCGAAATCTCCCAGGCGCTGCGGCTGGCAGTCCGGTTCTCGCTGCACACGGACAGTGCCACAAACCTGCGCGCCACGCTTGAATCCCGGACCGTGATCGACATGGCCATCGGGATCGTTATGGCGCAGAACCGTTGCGACCAGGAAACCGCCGTCCGGATCCTCACCGACGCCTCCAGCAACGGCAACGTCAAGCTGCGCGACATCGCCAAATCCCTGGTGCAGTCTGTCGGCGGAACGGCAACCCGGACGCACTACGAGGAGCCGGATAGGCGGCAGGCCGGCTGAACCGGCAGCCGCCTATGACTTGTGTGCGACCACAAGCGCGGATACGCTGAATGCGGTTGAGCCGTCGGCCATAGACATCCTTATTTGGAGTACCTATGGACCAAACACTGCAAGCCCACGTCAAACTCGATGTCGTTTCCGACGTCGTCCGGATTAGTGTCCGGGGGAGCCTCACACAGGCCTCCCGCCCCTCCCTGATGCACATTATCCAGCGCGTCCGCCGCATGGGAATCATCTCGCACATCCGCGTTGACCTCGGCCTGGCCGCATTCGTGGAATCAGTGGCGCTGGCCGGCCTGCGCAACGACCTCAACGCGATCGACGGCGGGGCCTCCGGTTCGGAGGTCGCCGGCATGCCGGCTCCCGGCGGAGTCTCCCTGGAACTGACCGCGCACCGCGACGATTCCGCCGCCTTGCCACCCCTGGACATGGCCGGGGAATTTACGGCCTCGATCGATCCCTCAGGCACCCGGAAGCTGCACCGATTCTCCGACGACGAACTCTTCGCCGCGAGCGACTCTGTGTTCGGCCTTCTCGATGATCCCGCTGACATGGCCCGGTCGGAACTCCTGGCGACCTATGACGAGATCGGCATGGAAATCAGCCGCCGCGAGGTCGGCCGCGAGCCCGAACCCGCGTAACCGGCAACGGCGCTCCAACGGCGCTCCAACGGCGCCAACCGCGCTCCAGCGGCCCGCCAACGGCGTGCCAGCGGCGCTTCCACGCTGGGCTTCGGGACCGCTGTATGGTCCGGTTTCTCATCCCCGCCGAAGCGTGGATACGGTAGAGATGTGCCGGCCGAGATGGATCCGAACCATCCGCGAGGCCCCGGTGCTTCCGAGGCCCGCATGCTCCGCCGCGCCGTCGAGCTTAAACGGGTTTCCCGGCGATCGTTCCTGATCGGCGCCGGGTCCGCGTCGCTGCTGGCGGCGGACATGCTGTTCACTCAGCGCGTGCAGGCCGAGCGGCGTGTCAGCCGGATCCTCGAAGTACCTGACGACGTTGCCGAACGGTATTACCCCCACGCCAGCTGGATCCTGTTCCCCGGCTACAAAACGAGCTGGGAAGAAGCCCTGTGGATCCTGAACGCGCTGCGCGGCTCCCTGAACAAGAGGGGCCAGCTCGCCGCCGTCGGGTATTCCAACGAAGGCCTGGACATCGACGAGGTGGTCATCGCCGTGATCGAGCACGTCCGCGCCCACAATCTCACCAGCCTCTACTTCTACGGCCATAGTTTTGGCGGCATGGTGGCTACCCAGGTGGCGGCCCGGCTGCGCGAACTGCACGGCGTCGAAGTGGCGTTCATCCTCCTCGACTCCAGCCCGGCGAGCCGGCACGACGTGCTGGACCAGAGCTGGTTCGAGGGCGTGGTGCTGCTCTACGAAAGCGGGTTCCGCTTCCCCACAGTGCTGCGCGGCGGCTACGAGCTCGGCGAGAGGATGCTGCACAAGAATGAACGCAGTTGGGGCCAGGTGGTGGACCAGACACTGGAACAGCTGTCCCCGATCGCGCCGTCCAGCGTGCTGATCCAGTCCGAATCCGCGTACATCTTCCACTTTGAGGCCAGCCGTTTCGTCGGGAAGCTGGGCGAAACGAAGATGGCGTTCATCGGCAACCCCCGGGACAAGACGGTTGATTACGAGACCGCCCGGGACACCTGGTCACTGTCCTTCAAAACCAACATGGTCTCGGATGACCTGCGCACCGACGGGGCGAGGCCGGAGCACGCGAGCCCTGGCTGGAGTCCGTTCATCTACCGGCCCATCATCGAGAAACTCCAGGACGATCTCTTCCCGCTGCCCGGCGGCGGCGGGAAGAAGACCGCGTTCTGAGGTATCGCGTTCCGGGGTGTTGCTCAGATCTGGTTCTTGAGGTCCGCCACGGAATTCAGGATCTGGTTCGGCCGGAACGGATACGCGGCGATATCGTCCCGGTGGGTGATGCCGCTKAGCACCAGCACCGTGTGCAGGCCCGCCTCCATGCCGGCGATGATGTCGGTGTCCATGCGGTCACCGATCATCGCCGTGGTTTCCGAGTGCGCGTCGATCTGGTTCATTGCAGACCGGAACATCATCGGGTTGGGCTTGCCCACAATGTACGGTTCGCGGCCCGTGGCCTTGGTGATGAGGGCGGCGATGGCCCCGGTGGCAGGCATGGGGCCGTCCTTCGAAGGCCCGGTGGCGTCCGGGTTGGTGGCGATGAAACGCGCGCCGGCGAGGATCAGGCGGATGGCCATGGTGATGGCTTCAAACGAATACGTGCGGGTCTCGCCGAGCACCACGAAGTCGGGGTTCTGGTCGGTGAGGATGAAGCCGGCCTCGTGGAGCGCCGTCGTGAGTCCTGCTTCGCCGATCGTGTAGGCGCGGTTTCCCGACTCCGAGCCGCGGACCTGGTCCTTGAGGAACTGGGCCGTGGCCAGGGCCGAGGTCCAGATGTTCTCCTCCGGGATTTCCAGCCCGGAAGAGCTCAGCCGGGCCGCGAGGTCCCGGGGCGTGAAGATTGAGTTGTTGGTCAGCACGAGGAACCGCTTGGAGGTGTCCACCCAGCGCTGGATCAGCTCCGCCGCGCCCGGGATGGGCTGGTTCTCGTGGACCAGCACACCATCCATGTCCGTGAGCCAGCACTCGATTTCCTGGCCGCTGCGGTATACCGACGCCGATGAACGTACTTCGTCTGACTCTGCCATGGGGGACCTCCGCCGCTGGTGATGTGCTGCTTACTGGCTCCCAGTCTAATGTTGAGGAGTGACTGAACAGCCCGAAAGCCCCGCCCCGTCCCTTCCCGCCGCAGAGGAAGGGCCGGAACCGAAGGCGGAGGTCGGCGTCGGCCCCTGGGAAGGCGAACTTCCACAGGGCGGGCACTGGGATCCTGACCTCCTGGCGGACGGCGACCGGCGCAACGTGGTGGACAAATACCGCTACTGGAAGCACGAGGCGATCGTGGCCGACCTGGACTCCAAACGCCACAATTTCCACATCGCGATCGAGAACTGGCAGCACGACCTCAACATCGGCACCGTGGTCCGGACCGCCAACGCGTTCCTGGCCAAGGAAGTCCACATCATCGGACGACGCCGGTGGAACCGCCGCGGGGCCATGGTCACCGACCGCTACCAGCACGTCCGCCACCACCCCACCGTTGAGGACTTCGTGGCCTGGGCGCAGGGGGAGGGGCTGGCGATCATCGGGATCGACATCTTCCCGGACTCGGTGCCGCTGGAGACCTACGAACTGCCCAAGGACTGCGTCCTGGTCTTCGGCCAGGAAGGCCCGGGCCTGACCCCTGAAGTCCACGAAGCGGCGCTGGACACCCTGTCGATCGAACAGTTCGGCTCCACCCGTTCCATCAACGCAGCCTCCGCCGCCGCGATCGCGATGCACGCCTGGATCCGCCGCCACGTGTTCGGCCAGCTCCCGGGCTAAAGC
>NZ_JBFTZL010000065.1:0-18540 GCF_056406825.1 Arthrobacter sp. P1_A5
GCCCGGGCCAGGACCGGCGTGGACGAATCCGTCCTTACCGGCGAAGGCCTGATCCGGGGCCGCCGGGTGGCCGTCATCGTCAGCGAGTTCCGGTTTCTCGCCGGCTCCATCGGCCAGGCCGCCGCGGAACGGATCGTCACCGCCGTCGAACGGGCCACCCGCGAAGGCCTGCCCCTCCTCGCCGGCCCCGCGTCGGGCGGGACCCGCATGCAGGAAGGGACCATCGCGTTCCTCTCCATGGTCAAGATCAGCGCCGCCGTCCGCACCCACCGCAAGGCCGGACTGCCCTACCTGGTCTACCTGCGTCATCCCACCACGGGAGGCGTCATGGCCTCGTGGGGGTCCCTCGGCCATATCACCGCCGCCGAGCCCGGCGCCCTGCTCGGCTTCCTCGGACCCCGGGTCTACGAGGCCCTCCACGCCACCCCGTTCCCGGAGAACGTTCAGACGGCCGAGAACCTTTTCGACAAAGGGCTGATTGACGCGGTGGTCCCTCCCTGGCAGCTGTCCGACGTCGTCGACCGCGCCTTGGGCATCCTGGTCACCGGCCCCCGCCCGCCGGTCGCCGCGCCCGCCACGCTGTCCGTGAAGCCGTCCGGCGCCGGCGCCTGGGAATCGATCGGCATTTCCCGCGACCCCCGCCGGCCGGATGTCCGGCAACTGCTGGCGCACGGGGCCCGGGACGTGCTTCCGCTCAACGGCACCGGCCAGGGCGAAAAGGACCCCGGCCTCCAGCTGGCCCTGGCCCGTTTCGGCAGGGAACCCTGCGTCGTGATCGGCCACACCCGGCCCCGGGCGACGCGGCCGACGGGCATGGGACAGACCGCGATGGGGCCGGCGTCCCTCCGGGAGGCCCGGCGTGGCATGCGCCTCGCCGAGGAACTCGGGCTCCCGCTGGTCACCATCATCGACACCGCCGGTGCCGCCCTGTCCCAGGAGGCCGAGGAAGGCGGCCTGGCCGGCGAGATCGCCCGCTCCCTGCACGACCTCATCGGACTCAACGCACCCACGGTGTCCGTACTGCTCGGACAGGGATCCGGCGGCGGGGCACTGGCCCTCTTGCCCGCGGACCGCACCATCGCCGCCCAGCACGCCTGGCTCTCTCCTTTGCCGCCGGAAGGCGCGAGCGCGATCGTCCACCGGAGCACGGGCTTCGCCGCGGCCATGTCCGAGGCCCAGGGCGTCAACGTCGCGTCGCTGCACGCCAACGGACTTGTGGAGCACATCGTGGACGAACGGCCCGATGCCGCCGACGAGGCGCAGGCCTTCTGCCAGCGCCTCGGCCGGGCCATTGAATACGAACTCGCCATGCTCTCCACCGCAGGAGTCGACGAACTGCTCCCCGGGCGTCTGGCGAAGTACCGCAATCTGGGCAGCGTCCTTGCGCCAGTGGCGGGACGCCCCCCGGCGGGGTCACCGCTGGATGAGGCTCAGAGCAGGCTCGAGAACTCCGCGTAGCTGAGCGGGGCGTAGCGTCCGTAGGCGGCGATCACCGCGGCCTCGACCGCATCGACGTCGAGGCCCGGCACCAGGTCATCGGCCGCGCCGGCCGTCGCGGGGTCCCATTCGAGGCCGAGGGCGGTGTAACTGGCCTCCAGGACCGCGCGGATCGGGGCGGAGTCCGCCACCACGATCACGGAGCTGAAGAGCCAGCCGCCGGCGACCACCCGCTGGGCGGTGCCGACCAGCTTGATTCGGTGTTCGGGGACCTCCGGGTCGCTGCCGTGCACGCTGAACTC
Source organism: Arthrobacter sp. P1_A5 (assembly GCF_056406825.1). NCBI lineage: Bacteria > Bacillati > Actinomycetota > Actinomycetes > Micrococcales > Micrococcaceae > Arthrobacter > Arthrobacter sp. P1_A5. The sequence goes on from NZ_JBFTZL010000065.1 coordinate 1,740, forward strand.
CCCGGGGCAGTACTCCCCCGGGATCTCGCCGACGCCGGCATCCACGCCGGCGTCGCGCAGTGCCCCGGCGAGCAGTTTGCCGAACCGCGAAAACCTCCCCTTGGCCCCGGCAATCGCGTCCGCATCGGGTTCCAGGTGATCGATGACGAGCGTTCGTTCGTGGTAGGCCGCCGCGCGGCCTCCGGCCTTGCGGACCAGCGGCTCGAAGCCCAGCTGCCGGCAGGCGTTGGCGGCGGCCTCGAAGCCGGGCAGGTGCGTGTCGCGCTGGCCGAAGGCGACCGTGGGGACCGGCCGGTACAGCCGCAAGGTGGGACCGAGTGAGCCGGTCTTGACCTTCTGGAGGAGCCCGAGCGCGAAGTCGAGGTCGGCCGCGGCGCCAAGTGATTCCTGCTGCCGCACCACCGTCAGTGTCCGGGACCCGGCTGGCGCCTGCGGCATGTTGTTATGCTCCCTTATGGTCATTCTGCAATTCCTCGTCGTAGCCGCCGCATTCGCCGTCATCGACGCCATCTGGCTCAAGACGATGAACCCGTTCTACCGCCGCCAGATTGGTGACCTGATGGCCGACAAGCCCAATCTAGGTTACGCGGTGGTGTTCTACGTGATCTACATTGCCGGGATCGTGTTCTTTGCCCTGACGCCAGCGCTCGACGGCGGCAGCTGGCTCAGCGCTGTGGGCTACGGTGCCGCGCTGGGCGTGTTTGGCTACGCCACCTACGATCTGACAAATGCCGCCACGCTCAAGACGTGGCCGTGGCAGCTGATCGTCGTGGACATCCTGTGGGGTGCCGTGTTGACGGCGCTGGCCACGTTGGCCGGCTGGCTCGTCTTCCACTGAGCTAGGACCTGCGCAGCGTCAGGATCTGTTCCGCGCGTCCGAACGGGCCTGTGAGGTCATGCAGCACCGTGGAGGTGAGCCCGATCCCGTCCGTACCGAACGTGACTTCGTTGTCCAGCCCCAGCCACTCCCCCTCCGGCTGCCGGTACATATGGATCTGCAGGTCCAGGTTGGGGAAGGCGTAGCTGCCCTTGCCCGGCGGGACCCGGGCGGCAATGCCGTTCGCCGTGTCCACGAGGCCGACCAGCCGGGCGAGGTCGCCGCTGTCCGCCCGGTCTGTCAGCGGGTAGTCGGTGCGCAGCCAGACGGTTCCCGAGCCCGCCCGGTGGCCCTCGGCGATCCGCATGTGCAGGGAGGCGATGTAGCCGCCGGGCCAGACGGCCGCGGCGTCGTACGGCTCGCAGTCCTCCGGCGCCGGAATCCTGGGATCCTCGAAGGCCGCGATGGCGGACGTGTCAGAGGTGATCATCCGCCAGGCCGTGGCGCGAATGGCCGTGCGCCCGCCGGAAACGAGCTCGGCCTGCACCAGTTCGATGGTCCGGCCCGGGCGCAGGGTGGAGGTCACGATCTCGAACTCACCGCCGGGGATCAGCCCGAGGATTTCGTAGCTGAGCCGCGCCATGCGCATRTCTTCGCGGGGCTCGTGCCGGGCCAGGCGGTCGGCCATGATGCCGGACGCGGGGGCCATGTGCTGCTCGTGTTCGTTCCAGGCGCCTTGGGCGTGGATGGTGGAGCGGAACCGCCCGTCCCCCAGGGCCTCGTAGTAGAAATCGCCCTCGGCAAGTTCCGGTAGTGCAGCAGTCAACGTCCGCCCTTTCGCATGGCTGGTGATTCCAGAACACACTATCCTGCTGCGCTTTCCGTGATCCCGGCCGCTGTGTTTCCGGCTCCGATCCGGCGCGGACCCCGGACGCGCGCTGCGCTTGTTCCCAACCGATCCGCTCGGACTGGGTAGACTCGGGTGAGGTTTTAACGACTATTCACCGAAGAGGTGCTCCCCCTGCTTAGAGTCATCAGCTACAACCTCCGCAAGCACGCGGCCAGCGGCGAGCTGGTCGATCTGGCACGTGATTTCGAGATTGATGCTTTGTGCCTCCAGGAGTGCGATACGGACGATCTGCCGGAGACCATCGGGGATCTGCACCTGGCCGATTCCACCAAGGGCAACCGGCTGGGCCTGGCGATCTATTACCGCATGAGCCGTTTCACGGCCTACGAGACCAAGACCTTCGCCCTTAAGAAGTCCATGCACGACCGTGTCCTCTCCCCCGCGCACGAGCGGCTCATCGGCACTCGTGTGACCGACAACGAGACCGACCACGAGCTCGTCATCGCGTCCTTCCACGCGGCGCCGCTGACGGCGTCGAACTCTCTGCGGCGGAACCAGATCCATGCCGCCCACGCCGAGCTGCTCAGCATGGGTGGCGGGCTGATGTCACTGATGGTGGGCGACTTCAACTATCCGTTCTTCACCAAGTCCCTGACCGAGAAGATGAAGGACGCCGGCTACGACCTCACGATGAGTGACCGCCGGACCTATACCCGGTACAAGGTCTTCAAGGGCCATTTTGATTTTGCCACTTCCCAGGGGCTGGAGATCGAAAGCGTGGAGACGCTGCCCCGCGGCGCCTCGGACCACCTGCCCATCCTGATCTCGGCCGAATACGGCCAGGAGGCGCCCCCCAACGGTTCGGGACCTGCGGAGCATTAGCGGCCGGTCCTGCCGGGTCGGTGCTGACCGCCGGCGCTGCCGCTAGGAGATAGGTGACGCGCTAGGACCCCGCATTGAAGACGTCCCCGCCGAAACTGTCCAGGCCCGGCGCCCCGGCGTATCCGAGGCGCGGGAGCGAGAAGGCGTCTTCGATGCTGGCCAGGAGGCTGAAGTGGTTGTACGGCCGGTCCGACGTCGTGCCGCCCTTGGTGAGCGGCGAGAGGACCAGTGCACCAATCCTGCCGCCGGCCGTTCCTCCGGGCAGCAGCCCTGAGGGCCCAACTGTCTTGCCCTCGGACTCGTCGAAGGTGATCACCAGCATCCCGTCCTGTTTGAAGGCCGGGGAGTCCAGGATGGCCGGGACCTGCTGGCTCAGCCAAGTGTCGGCGGTGGCCAGTCCGCCTGCACTGCCGTCGACGCAGGGGTTGTCGTGGCCGTCATTGCAAAGATTGGGTGAGATGTAGGACAGGTTGGGGGTGGTGGCTACGGACTGGAGGTCACCGCGGAGTTCGCTGAAGTCCACCACGTTGCTCTGGCAGTCCGGCGACGAGGTGATGGCCTGGAAATACACGAACGGGTTGTGCCGCGTTGCGTACTGGTCACCCACCTTGGCGCCCTGGCTGGTGTCCTGCCCGCCGAGGTCGGGATGACGGCACGGCGTGCCCATGTCTTCCATGTAGCCCTTCCAGGTCTTGCCTGCGGCACTGAGCTGCCCGGCGACCGTGGGGACCGAGGCCGGATAGACGCAGCCGGCGCCCTCCGCCAGGCCGAGCGCGCCCGTCCCCGTCAGCTCAAACGCGGCGTAGGTGGGGCAGTCCTCCCGCGTCATGGCGTTGGACGGCTGGCCGGAGATCTGGGCCAGGTAATTCGGGTTCGAATTGTGGGCGATCCCGTAGTACTTGGAAAGCAGGACACCCTGGCTGCGGAGCGTCTGCGACAGGTAGGGGGCCTCCGAGCCTGCGCCCCACACCTTGTTGTAGCCCTTGTTCTCGAGATTGATGACGAACACGTGCCCGGGCTTCGACGCCGCCCCCGCGGTGGCAGTGCCCCCGGCAGTGGGACCCGGATTGCCGCCCGGCGGCCCCGRCTCGCACGCCGCCGCCGATGCCACCAGGACTGCTGCAACAAGCAGACGCGCGGCGATTCGTCGATGATTTTTCGTGGCAGTCCGGCTCATGGATTCCGGCTTTCTGATTGACCTGTCAGCGTGGCCTTGGCGGCTTCGGTGTCTGCACTCTTTCACACCGCGGTCAAGAATACCCGCGAGGACCCTGCACAGTTGCTGGGAATGAGTTCAGTAGTGAATGCTGTGGTGGTAGTTTGCACTCATGGGCGCACCATCGGATTCCATTCCGCTCCTGGACCTGAGTACCGCCAGGGGGCTGGACGGCACGTTTGACCCGGCGTTTATTGATGCACTGCGCGACGCCACGCACCGGGTGGGCTTCTTCCAGCTGACGGGTTACGGGGCCCCTGCCGCCGAGGTGGATGAGCTCTTCGACGTCACGCGGCGCTTTTTCGAGCTTCCGCTTGAATCACGGCTGGAACTGGACAACCGGCTCTCGCCCCATTTCCGCGGTTACACGCGGCTGGGCCACGAAATCACCCAGGGGCGGCCGGACGCGCGGGAGCAGCTGGATTTTGGACCGGAGCGCCCCGCCGTCGAGGACTACCCGCCGGATCAGCCGTACTGGCTGGTCCAAGGGCCGAACCTGATGCCGGACCGGGCGTTGCCCGAGCTGCGCACCGTGTGCATGGCCTGGGCGGAACGGATGTCCGGCGTCGGGGCCGAATTGCTCAGCGCCATCGCCGTGTCGCTGGAACTGCCCGAAGGATACTTCGATGAACCCTTCCGGGACTCACCTGCCTGGATGGCCAAGTTGGTCCACTACGTCGGCGGCGTCGTCGCTGATGCCGGTCCGCAGGGTGTCGGCGCGCACGCGGACTACGGCTTCGTCACCTTGTTGCTCCAGGACCAGGTCGGCGGCCTGCAGGTACTCCCGCCGGGCACGGACAGCTGGATTCCGGTCGAACCCATTCCAGGGGCCCTGGTCATCAACCTGGGCGAAATGCTCGAAGTCGCGACCCAGGGTTACCTGGCCGCCACCATCCACCGCGTCGAGGCGCCCCCGGCCGGCGTCGACCGCTACACGGTCCCCTTCTTCTTCTCGCCCCGGCTCGACGCCGTCATTGAGCCAGTGCCCCTGCCTCCCGCACTCGCGGCCCGGTCCCGGGGGGTCACCGATGATCCGGACAATCCGATGCTCGCGTCCTACGGCGCAAACGTGCTCAAAGGCTGGCTGCGGGCCCACCCCGAGGTCGCCCGGATTCATCACCCGGAACTGGTCCGGACCACCGGGCAGGCCTGAACGGCAGCGGCACACCGGCCAACGTGCCGGGAATGACGAGCCGCCCGGCCCGAACGGCCCGCCCGGCGGCGTCCCCCCGCTCAGGCCTGTCGCTGTTTCACGGCGCCGGCCAGCGCGGCCAGGCCCTTTTCGAAGTCGGCGCCGACCATTTTGTCCATGTTCATGAACAGGGCGAACACTTTGCCGATGCCCTTGTTCTCCCCGGTCATCGTCCAGGTGACCTGGGTGCCGTCACCGGAGGGCGTGAACGTGAAGGAGGTGGGGTTGACCGCTTTGAAGGGCTTGGTGAATTCCAGACGGATCTTGATGTTGCGCGGCTCGGAAGTGTCCACGATTTCCATGGTGCCGGAGCCGGCCTTGCGGTTTCCGCTCCAGGTGTACTTGGCACCGACGCCGGAGTCGCTGCCGGAGTAGCTCCGTTCCATGGCCGGATCAACGGCCTCCCAAGGGGACCATTTGGTCCATTCGTGGAAGCTGTTGACCAGCGGAAAGATGTCCTGCGCCGGGGCTGGAATGACTGCGCTGCGGGTAACTTCATAAGTAGACATGCGGCAATCCTAGGCGGTGACCGGCCCAACCGGACGCGTGCCCTGCGGGTTCACCCCTTCTCAGCGGTTGCCTCCGTCAGATCGACCACMGGCGAGGCCGCGTTCTTCTTGACGGACTCGACCCCGCCCATGGCACTCGCCTTGGTCTTGTAGCTCTCCGAGGAGGCGATCACCTCGCCGTTGGAGGCCTTAAGCCGGAACCGGAATCCGCCGGACTTGTCTTTGTAGACCTCATACTTGCCAGCCATGGTGCATCCCTGATTTCTCCGTTGTTGTGGCCGGCCGGGGAGCCGGCACGGATCAGATTAGCGCCGCCGCAACCGGCTGACCAGAGTCCTTTGGTTGCCTGGCCCGACCAGGCTCAGGACAGGCCGGTCAGCCCTGCGAGCAGGTAGGCACCTGCCAGGTAGAGACCCCAGCCGATGGCGGACCGCTCCTCCGGGTCCTCGAGCCGCCGCCACACCGCCTACCACAAAAGGGCCGCGAGCGGCCCGCCAATCAGGGCGAACGCCAGCGAGCGCGCGAGCCCGGCGACGTCGTCCGGGGCCAGCTCTGTCCCCGCCACCAGCAGGCGGCCCAGCAGTCCGCTGAGCCCGACGGCGGTTGTCACCACCAGTGCGAACAGCAGCGCGTAGGTGATGAGCCGGCGCACTGTCCCTTGGGCGCTCATTGCTTCGCCTCGCCGGTGCACACTGCCAGCGGCCAGGGCACGGTGTCGATCAGCCAGCCATTGCCCGCCCGAACGAGATCGAACGCGTCCTCCACCTGGTATTCGGCGCTGCCGAAGGGACCGCCCGGCTCGGACACAGTGATGAGCACCCTCACGTCCGCGGATTCCGGCCGCTCGGTGGTGGACACCAGCGTGACTCGCAGGTTCCGGGCCGAAGGGCGGGCCCCGGTTGTGCACTTGCTCCGGGCGGCCGGCGTCAGGTAGGCAGAGGCGGCCGTCTCATCCCCGGCAATGACGGCTGCGGCATAGCGCTGCGCGACGCCGGCGGGCGTTGACTCGGCCAGGGGCGCGGGCTCCCCGCGGGTGAAGACCACTGCCAGCGCGATGATCACGATCACCGCGATCGCGGCCATGATGGCCAGCAGGGTCCGGCCAGGCCTGGTGCGGCGCGGCTCCCCCGCCTCCCCCGGCTTTTCTGGGCCGGGCTCCTCCGGCGGTCCTTCAGGCGGCGGCCTCATGGCCAAAGTATGGACGCCGTCCAGCGCACGGTCACGATGTCTTTCGTCCCCTTTCCGCGGCGTCCGCGTCGACGCGGCCGAAGCCAGCCACTACGCTCGGAAAATGGGAATCATGCGCAACGCCCTCGCCGCTGCTGTTGTACTGATGGCCGGCCTTCTCGGCGGCGCCCCGGCCGCGCTCGCCACGACGCCGACCGCCGTCGTCGTCGAAGACCGCGCCGGGGTGTTGGACCAGCGGACGCTGCTGCCGGCGGTACAGGCCACCGACTTTTATGAGCCCACCAAAGTTGCGGTGTACACCTATAACGGCACTGCCGCCGACAATCTGAACGAAGAAGTCCTGCGGTTCGCCCGCACCGAACATCCCGAATGGATTAGTGCTGACGGGCAGAAGTGGGCAGACGGACTGTTCATCTTCGCCCTGGATCCGGTGGGCCGGCATGTGGGGACGTACATGGGTGAGGACCGGAAGGTCTCCCCCGAACAGCGCGAGGACATCCAGAACGCCGCCAAAGAGCTGCTTCGCGACGCGCAGTGGACCGAGGGCACCATTGCCGGGATCCGCCGCGGCGCCGAACTCATCAATCAGCCGTGGTACCGTTCCACAGCCTTCCTCGTCACAGCCTGGGCGGCGGTGGCCGCCGCGGTCTGCGCAGCCGCGGCGTGGCTGATCGTGCGGTGGCGGACCCGGGTGTCCAGCCGGAAGGAACTGGCCCGGGGCGACGCCAGCTACGCCAGTGTCAGCATGGACCTGCAGGTGACCGAGCTCAACGCCAGCACCATTCCCGAGTCCTCCCGGTACGGGAGCACGGTGCTGGAAAAACACCGCACGTTCGTGAACCGCTACGGCACGGCCACCGAACTTTCCAACCAGGTACACGCCCTTGGCAGCCGGGATCTGAGCCGCCGGCCCAACCTCAAACTGGTCCGGAGTTACGCCGATGCCGCGGCCGAACTCGACGCCCTGGACGACGTGATCGCCGATACCAATGCCCTGCTCAACCGGGGCTCGTCCTGGGCGGCCGCCTGGGACCGCCAGCTCGCGCCGTTCCGCAACGATCTGGACGGCGTAGAAGACCTGCTCAGCCAGCGCCGGGCCGAGGGAACCTCAGCGACGGCGGTGGCACTGCGGTCCTTCCGCGATGAAAGCCGGCGTAACATGGAGCGCTGGTCGACGGAACTGGCGGACGGCTCCATCACACCCGAAGCGGCGCTGGACCGGTTGCGTGACGCCCGGACCCACCTCTCGGAGTTGTTGAAAAGTCACGCCGACACCCTGATCCAGGCCTTTGCCCGCAATGAGAAGGAAGCCGGGCTCATGCGCGAGGAAATGGACAGCGCGCAGGCGGGAACGAAGGCAAGATACGGCCGCACGTACGAGCCGAGCATCCTCGGAACGGTGTACCCGTCCTACTACTTCTTCTCGGTCCCGAGCTTCAACACCGGCTTCAGCAGCGGCGTCAGCAGCGTCAGCAGCGCGCGCGGCGGCGGCACCACCACCGGGTACGGGTCCAGCGGCGGAAGCTTTTCCGGGTCCGGAAGTTCGTCGAGTTTCTAGGGCGCGCTAACGGACTTAGGGCCCGCTCGCGGCCTTTTCGACGGCGAAATCTCCACCGGGGAACATGATCGTCTCGTGGCCGTCGTCGAACCGGACCAGGTACGGCGGCGCACCGTCGGCACCCTTCACTTCAAGGATCAGACCGTGCCGGTCCGTGGATTCGACCGTGGTCCCCCGGATGACGATGCGGTCCCCTGCGACTGCTTTCATGGCGATCACCTGTATCTCTATTGACGCCTGTGTGCCCGAAGATCATTATGGCTCTTATCGGCTGGGGGGCGCTATGGCCTGAGGTTGAGGAGCCGCGCCGTGAACCGTAAATGTGCAGTTGGCCAAGCAGGAAAAGCAGTCAGCACCCTTTTCCCGGTGATCGGTTTCGCGGCAGGACCGCTCCACGACCGGCTCCGTCCCTCCGCCCATCCCGACGGCCCGGGCTGCCGACGACGCCGAAGCTTCACCGACCTTGACGTGCACACTCCTGTGGGGCTTGCGGGGTACCGGCCATGATGCGGGCAATCGTGCGCTGGACGCTGCAGTTCAGGCTCCTGGTCCTGGCAGCAGCCGCGGGAATCCTGGCCTTCGGGCTCACCAGCCTGCCGAGCATGTCCGTGGACGCCTTCCCGGAATTTGCCCCGCCCCAGGTGGAGATCCAGACCGAAGCCCTGGGACTGTCGGCCGCCGAGGTTGAGCAGCTCATCACCTCACCCATGGAAGCCGACCTGCTGAACGGCGTCGCCTGGGTGGAGGCCATCAGGTCCAAATCCGTCCCTGGCCTGTCCTCGATCCAGATGGTCTTTAAGCCGGGGACCGACCTCCTCCGCGCACGCCAGCTGGTCTCGGAGCGGCTGACCCAGGCTCGCGCACTGCCCAATGTTTCGGCGGCGCCCGTGCTGATGCAACCGCTGTCCTCGACCAGCCGGGTCATGATGATCCGGCTGACCTCCAAGGACATGTCGGCCATCGACATGTCCGTCCTGGCCCGCTGGACCATGAAACCCGGGCTCCTGGCCGTGCCAGGCGTCGCCAACGTGGCGATCTGGGGCCAGCGCGACCAGCAACTCCAGGTCCTGGTGGACCCGGCGCAGCTCGAAGCCAAGGGCGTCACGCTGGATGAAATCATCAAGACGACCGGCAACTCCGTGTGGGTCTCGCCACTGAGCTACCTGGAGGCGTCCACACCCGGCACCGGCGGCTTCTTCGAGACGGGACACCAGCGGATCGGTGTCCAGCATGTCCTGCCGATCACCACGCCGGAGGACCTGGGCCAGGTCCCCGTCCAGGGTGCGCCAGGCAATCTCCTGCTCAAAGACGTGGCCACGGTGTCAACAGACCACCAGCCGCTGATCGGCGATGCCCTGCTGAGCAAGGAAGCCGAGTTGTTGCTGGTCATCGAGAAGTTCCCGGAGACCAACACGATGGACGTGACCCGGGGCGTTGACGAGGCCCTGCACGCACTCCAGCCCGGCCTGCCCGGGGTCGCGATAGATACAAGCGTCTACCGGCAGGCGTCCTTTATCGACGAAGAAATCGGGACGCTCGGCGCCGCCCTGCTCGTGACACTGCTGCTCATTGTCGCCCTGTTTGGGGCCTTCTTCCGCTCCTGGCGCACCGCCTTGATCAGCCTGATCACGATCCCGGTGTCGCTGACCGCGGCGGCGCTGGTGCTCGACTGGCGCGGCACCGGGATGAACACCATGGTCATGGCCGGCCTGGTGCTGGCACTGGCGGTCATCGTCGGAGACGTCGCGGAAGACCTCAGCGGCATCGCCCGGGCACGAAGGGCCGAGGCCAAGTCCCGCCGCGAAACGGCCGACGGCGGGACTGAGTCCACGCCGGCACAGGATGGGCAGCCACGTGATTCAGTGATCCCGGGCGCCCTGCGGGCAGCCCGCACGCCAATGCTCTACTCACTGCTGATCATGGCTTTGGCCCTCGCGCCCGCACTGTTCATCCCGGGTGAGAACGGCGCCCTGTTCGGACCCTTGGTGCAGAGCTACCTGATCGCCCTGGTTGTCTCGATGATCGTCGCCCTCACCGTCACGGCCGCCCTCGCGTTCGTCCTTCCCGCGGGTTCCAAGGCCCCGGAGAGGCGGTCCCTCAGGCGGCTTGAAGGCGCCTACGGCGGCTACGTGAAGCGACTGGCAGGGAAAACCCGGTGGGTGTTCGCCGCCGCCGCCGTTGTGGCGCTGGCCGGACTGGCACTCGCACCCCAGCTGGCCGGAACCCATCCCGTGGTGCCCGTCCTGGCGGACAAGACCCTGGTGGTGCACTGGAGCGCGATCGCCGGAACCTCGGACCAGGAAATGAGCCGGATCACCGAGGCGGCGGCCGACGAACTGCGCACGTTGCCGGGCGTGGCCAACGTTGGCGGACACATCGGGCGCGCAATCACCTCCGATCAGGTCGGCGACGTCAGCTCCGGCGAGCTGTGGGTGACCGTGGCCCCCGAGGCGGCCTACGCCGACACGGCCGCCGCCGTCGACCGCGTGATCGCCGGTTATGCGGGCCTGACCAGCAAGGTCTCCACCTACCCGCAGGAACGCATCGACCAGATCCGGGAAGAAGCCGACAGCGGCTTTGCCGTCCGGGTGTTCGGACTCGACCCGGCGATCCTGCGGCAAAAGGCGGCGGAGGTCAAAACAATCCTGGAGCACACGGCCGGGGTGGCTAATCCCCACGTCGACCTGCCCGCCGAACAGCCCATCGCCGAAGTCAAGGTGAACCTCGCCGCGGCCCAAAAGGCCGGCGTCGTCCCCGGCGACGTCCGGCGCGCGGCAGCCGCCCTCCTGCAGGGCATTGAAGTCGGCAACCTGTACGAAGAGCAGAAAGTCTTCTCCGTCATCGTCAAGGGCGCCGCGGCCACCCGCAGCAGCCTGGACAGCGTCCGCAACCTGATCATCGACACCCCCAACGGCGGGCACGCCCGCCTCGGCGACGTCGCGCAGGTGGCCATGGTCGGGAATGAATCCGTGATCCTGCACGATGACACCTCGCGCCGCATTGACGTGAAGGCTGACATCCAGGGTCGCCCGCTGGGCGACATCCAGCGTGACATCAACGCGGCCCTGCAGCAGATGCAGTTCCCGATGTCCTACCACGCCGAGATCCTCACCCAGTACGCCCAGCAGCAAAGTAATTACCAGTGGCTCTGGCTGCTCGCTGCGGTCGCCGCAGCCGGCATCCTGGTGCTGCTGCAAACGGCGACGGGGAGTTGGCGGCTCGCCGCCCCGCTCTTCCTGGGCCTGATCCTGGCACTGTCCGGCGGCGTGCTGGCCGCCCAGGCCACCGGGGGCGTCAACGCCCTGGTCGCCCTGGTCGCCTTCGCCGCAGTCCTTGGTATCGCCGTCCGCGGCGCCCTCCTGCTGGCAAGCCACGTACGGGACCTGCGGGCAACCGATGCTGAAGCGCCCTGGCCCGCGCTGGTGGTCCGCGGAAGCAGGGAGAGGCTGGGACCCGTCCTGATGTCCACCGTGATCACGGCCCTGGTGCTGTTGCCCCTGGTCCTGCTGGGCGGCGTCGTCGGAGCGGAAATCATCCTGCCGCTGGCCGTGATCATCTGGGGAGGCCTGCTGACAACTTCCTTCTTCACCCTGTTTGTCGTGCCCGCTGTGCTGCTTCGGTTCGAGCCGCAGCAGGCACCCGGCGCGCCCGCCGGCCCGGGCACCGCTGCACCAACTGAAAGCCGGGGTGCGTCATGAACTCCACACCTTCGCCGCGGGGCAACAAGGTCGCGGTTTTCATCACTGCATTGATCGTGACGGCGTTCACGGCGCTCTCCGCTACAGGTTGCGCCCAGGCACCGGAGGCCGCACCGTCCGAAGGCGAACCGGCGGCGATCGCTGAAGTCCCGGGCACGGACCTTCACCGGCTCACCCTCACCGACCACGCCGTCGAACGGGTTGGGATCGCGACAGCGGTGATTGCAGTGGATCCCAAGACCGGGAAGCTCACTGCCCCCTACGGGGCCATCCTGTACGACAGCTCGGGCAAGGCGTGGGTCTACACCAACCCTGAGCCCCGCGTCTATGTCCGCCAAGCGATCACGGTCCAGCRCATCAACGGCGACGTTGCCGTCCTGACGGACGGGCCGCCGGCAGGGACCGTCGTCGTCACGACAGGTGCCGAGGAACTTCTCGGGACCGAATTCGATACGGCCGAGTGACATGCGCTGGCTCATCGGGATCAGCCTCCGTTTCAAGACGGTTGTTGTCGCCCTCGCGTGCGCCGTGATGCTGCTCGGTTCCCTGCAGTTGGGCGCCGCATCCGTGGATGTCTTCCCGGAATTCGCCCCGCCGCGCGTCGAAATCCAGACCGCATGCCTCGGGTTGACCGCCCAGGAAGTCGAAGAGCTCGTCAGTGTGCCGATCGAGGCCGCCGTGAGCGGCATGCCGGGCCTGGACGAGATACGGTCCAAGTCCGTGCCCCAGCTGTCCTCGATCGTGCTGCTCTTCCATCAAGGCACTGACCTGCTCAACGCCCGTCAGCTCGTCTCGGAACGGATGGCGTCGGTGACCGCGGCGCTGCCGACGTGGGCGGCCCCGCCGGTGATGCTGCAGCCGCTGTCCGCGACCAGCCGCGTGATGAAGATCGGGATGACGTCGTCGGAACATTCGCTCATCGAAATGTCCATGCTGTCCTACTGGACCATCCGGGCCCGTCTGCTGCGGGTCCCCGGGGTGGCCAACGTGGCCATCTGGGGCGAGCGGCTCCAGATGCTGCAGGTCCAGGTGGAGCCTGACAAGCTCAAGGCCCAGAACGTCTCCCTCAACCAGGTCATGGAAGTCACCGCCGGCGCCCTCGACGCCGGGCTGCTGAAGTACTCGCCGGGACGCTTCATCGGCACCGGCGGCTTCATTGACAGTCCGACCCAGAGGATGGGCGTCCGCCACGTCCAGCCGATCCAGACGCCCGCGGATCTGGCCCAGGTGACGATTCGGGAAAAGGACGGCGTGGCGCTRCACCTGGGCGACGTTGCCCAGGTTGTCGAGGACCATCAGCCGCTGATTGGTGACGCCGTGATCAACAACGGTCACGGGCTCATGCTGATCGTCGAGAAGCTGCCTTGGGGCAACACACTGGACGTGACCAAAGGCGTGGAGGAGGCCCTCCACGAGCTGCAGCCGGGCCTGCGCGGTATCAACTTCGACACCACGATCTTCCGGCCCGCCAGCTTCGTCGAGGAGGCGATCTCCAACCTCAGCATYGCGCTGYTGCTGGGCTGCCTGCTGGTGGTCATGATCCTCGTCGCGTTCCTCTTCCAGTGGCGCACGGCCCTGATCAGCATCATCGCCATTCCGTTGTCCCTGCTTACAGCCGCACTGGTGCTTTACTTCACGTCCAGCTCCATCAACACGATGGTCCTTGCGGGGCTGGTCATTGCGGTGGGCGTCGTGGTCGATGACGCGATCATCGACGTCGAGAACATCATGCGCCGCCTGCGGCAGCGACGCGCCCGGGGCAGTGACGAATCTGCGGCATCGGTGGTCTTGAAAGCCTCCCTGGAGATGCGCAGCCCGATCGTTTACGCGACCCTGATCATTGTGGTCGCCGCCGTACCGATCTTCTTCCTGGACGGTCTGACCGGCGTCTTCTTCCGGCCGCTGGCCGTCTCCTACACCCTGGCTGTCCTGGCCTCGATGTTCGTGGCGCTGACAGTGACGCCGGCTCTTGCCCTGATTCTGCTGGGCAACGCCAAACTCGAAGAACGCGATGCGCCGCTGGTCCGGGTGCTCAAACGCGGCTACCACGCCGCCCTGTCCAAGGCCATGAACCGGCCCCGGTTCGGCTACGCGGGCTTTGGCGTGCTGGCGGTGGTGGGTTTGGTCCTCGCTCCCCTGATGGGTTCTTCCCTGTTCCCCACGTTCAAGGAACGGGACTTCCTGATGCACTGGATCTCCGAACCGGGTACGTCTGCCGCCGAAGAATTCAGGATTTCCCAGCGCGGCTGTGAGGAATTCCTCAAGGTCCCCGGCGTCCTGAACTGCGGCACGCACATCGGGCAGGCATTTGCCGCGGACGAGATCGTCGGTGTCAATGCCGGCGAACACTGGATCAGCATCGACCGCCACGCCGACTACGACGCGACAGTGGCCGCCGTGGAGGACGTGGTCAACGGCTACCCGGGGCTGCACCGTGACGTCCAGACTTATCTGAAGGAGCGGATTGAAGAGGTCATCACCGGCGCCAGCGAACCCATCCTGGTCCGGGTCTACGGAGACGACCTCAATGTGCTCCGGGAACAGGCGCAACGGGTCAAGACCATCATGGACTCGATTGAGGGCACCGAGGACCCGCATGTGTCCCTCGAGGTGGAAGTCCCCCAGATTGCCGTGACGGTTAATCTGGCCGCGGCGCAGAAGTACGGCCTCAAACCGGGCGATGTCCGGCGCGCGGCCGCGACACTCGTGGCAGGCGAGGAGGTCGGCGACGTCTTCCGGGACGGCCGGGCCTACGACGTCCAGGTCTGGAGCACCCCGGCCACCCGCTCCTCCGTCACCAGCATCGAGGATCTGCCCATCGATACGCCCAGCGGAGCGCGGGTGCGCCTCGCCGACGTCGCGGACGTGAGCCTGCAGGCGACGCCGAACCAGATCGACCGCACCAACGGATCCCGCCGCGTCGAGGTGGGATCCTTCCTGGCCAACGGAGCGGATATGGGAACAGTGGTCGGTGAGTTGAAATCGCGGCTGGAGAGCCTGGAGCTCCCCACCGGCTACAGCGTGCAGCTGCTCGGCGAATACACCGAACGCGAGGCGGCAACGAACCGCCTGATGATCTACTCCGCGGCGGCACTTGTCCTGATCCTCCTGCTGCTGCAGGCGTCCTTCCGCAGCTGGCGGCTGGCCGTCCTGTCGCTGCTGACGCTGCCGGTCGCCCTGGTGGGCGGGGTCATAGCCGCCTACATGACCGGCGGCGTCCTGTCCCTCGGGTCCCTCGTTGGCTTCCTCACGGTGATGGGGATCGCCGCGCGCAACGGCATCCTGCTGATCAACCACTGCCAGCATCTGGAAACCTTTGAAGGCCAAACCTTCGGCCGCGACCTGGTGATGCGCGGGGCGGCGGAGCGGCTCTCGCCCATCCTCATGACCACCCTGGCCACCGGGCTTGCCCTGGTACCCCTGGTTGTCATGGGCAACATCCCGGGCCATGAAATTGAACACCCCATGGCCGTGGTTATCCTGGGCGGCCTGGTCACCTCCACCTTGCTCAATCTGTTCATCGTGCCCTCGCTCTATCTCCGGTTCGCCAAGTCCAGGAAGACCAGGGAGAAGGAACGCGCTGCCGCCGGGCCGGTGTCCGTCTAACAGCGGCTGGCGTCAGAACCTCAACCATCAGAACAGGGCGGCGGTCACAGTCCGGGTGAGCTGCTGAATGATCTGGGTGCGGGGGCCCATATCGGAGTAATTCCTGCCGCGGGTGTACACGACGAACACGAAGGCCCGGCCGTCCTTGTCCAGGACGGCCGCGTCATGCAGGTTTCCGAACAGCAGCCCGTACTTGTGGTGAACCCCTACTCCGGGCGGAACCGCCGGCGGGATCAGTGTCTCAAAGTTGGTGTTCTGCATATAGGACAAGAGCTGGGCGGTGTTGCGGGCATTGAGCAGCTGTCCCGTGTAGAGCAACTGGAGGGTCCTCGCCATTTCTGCGGGCGTCAGAAGGTTGACCGTGCGGTCGTAGGTGATCCCGATCGAGGCGGCGTAATCCGTGATGCCCCGCGCGCCGACCGCCCGCAGGATCAGCGCCCACGAGTCGTTGTTGCTCTGCTGGACCATCCGGCGGATCTGGGTACCGGCCGTCGAGTTGCCCATGGGGGCGGTCAGCGCGGCGCGGCCGGTCTCAACGAGGTGGTAATACGCCGACGCGGCCAGAATCTTTGCCGTGCTGGCGGCCACAAACTTGTCCTGGATCCCATAGCCGTGGACCACGCCGTCGGAGACATCGATCAAGGACACCCCCAGGGCATAGGCGCTGTTGGCCGCGATGATCCCGTTGATCTGGCTGTCCAGTTCCGGGTCAATGGCCGGGACCGCGACGGCAGGCACGGCGGGGATCTCAGCGGGCTTCCCGGCGGCCGCCGAGACGGCGCCGGCCGCGGGCGAAGCAGTAGTTGGCGAAGCAGTTGCGGGCAGGTCAGACGCAGGCGGAACGGTCCGGCCGGCATCCGTGACCGGCGCCGGCGGCGTCGCTGCAGCGGCCGGCGGGTCAACGGGTAGCGCCGCCTGGACGCCTGCATAGACGCCGGCACCCACAAGGGCAAGTGCGACGGCGGCCGCCGTCAGATACTGTCGCCGGGTCCTTCCCGCACGCCGGGCGAGGGACCGCGGACCGGGCCGGGAACCGTCGTTGGCCCGGTGCCCGCCGGAGCGGTAGTGGCGCGGCGCCGGCTCAGGCTTCGGGACCGGCCCCGTGCTGTTGTTCGAATCGTTCGCAGGCATCATGCTTCCCCGAAGGTGACTGACCGCGGTGGGGCCATAGACTTCCAGCATTCTTCCCCCTGGCGGCTTCCCGCGCAAGGGTACGGCTCCGGGAAAAAGTGGGTCTGCCCTCCGAAGCAGCGGCGTACGCTGGTGAAAACGTAAGGAGCGGCGC
>NZ_JBFTZL010000066.1:0-18434 GCF_056406825.1 Arthrobacter sp. P1_A5
GCCGTCGCCGGGTCCCCACCCCACTGTTCCCGGCGACTGACTCGTTGGGCGACTTTCCTGTCAAAGGAGACACCACTTCATGACCCCCCTGCTCAATTCCCTGATGGTGCGCGCCGCCGACGCGCCCGTCATCAAGCCGGCCGTGGAGCTGGGAACTCCGCTGCTGCTGACAATCGCGGCGGCCGGCGTCGCCCTGCTGCTGGTGATGATCATCCGCTTCAAGATCCAGGCCTTCGTGGCCCTGCTGACCGTCAGCATCCTGGTGGCCGTGGCCGCGCAGATCCCGCTCAAGGATGTGTTCACCGTGGTGGCCGCCGGGGTGGGAGGCACCATGGGCAAGGTCGCCCTCCTGATTGCGCTCGGCGCGATCCTGGGGCGGATGATCGAGGTCTCCGGCGGCGTCCAGTCCCTCGCCGACCACTTCACCGCCAAACTCGGCGCCACCCGGGTGGCCGTGGCCCTCACCGCAGTCGGTTTCCTGGTCGCGATTCCGGTGTTCTTCGAGGTCGGCATCATTGTCCTGGTGCCGGTCGTCTACGCCTTCGCTAAAATCGCCAACGTCCACCCGGTGAAGTTCGGCCTGCCCATGGCCGGCATCATGCTGGCCATCCACGTGGCCGTGCCCCCGCACCCGGGGATTGTTGCCGGCGCCGGCGTGCTCGGCGCCGACATCGGACTGATCGCCCTGATCTCGCTCACCATCTGCGTGCCGCTGGGCTTCCTGTCCTACTGGGTCGCGTCCATCATGAACCGCAAGACCTACGAGCTGCTGCCGGCCGTCAAAACCCAGGTGGACGAGTTCGGCTCCGCCACCATGGTCCGCGTTGGCCACGAGGGCCCAGGCAGCAAAGCCATCGCCCCGCCCCGTCCGGGACTGATCATCTTCCTCATCGCCACCCCGATCGTGCTGATCCTCCTCGGCACCGTCGGCACCCTGGTGATCGACAAAAACGACTTCTGGTACGGCGTCGCGGCGTTCGTGGGCAACCCCGTCTTCGCGCTGCTGGTGGCCGTTGCGCTCTGCTTCTTCCTCCTGGCCGCCCGCCGGCAGTGGTCGCTGACGGAAACCGGCGAAATCTTCGAAGGCGCGCTGCCTCCGATCGCGTCCATCCTGATGGTTGTTGCGGCAGGCGGCGTATTCGGCAGCGTCCTGCAGGTGAGCGGAATCGGCAAGGCTCTCTCCGAATCCCTCGACACGCTCGGCGTTCCGCTGCTGCTGCTTGGCTTCATCATCTCCCTCGCCCTCCGCGCAGCCCAGGGCTCGGCCACCGTCGCGATCGTCACCACGGCCGGCCTGCTCTCCTCCGCCGTCGCCGGCGGCGGATACACGCCGGCGCAGACCGCCGTGATCGTGATCGCCATCGGATTCGGCGCCCTCGGCCTCTCCCACGTGACCGACGCCGGTTTCTGGGTGGTTGTGCGCTACTACGGGCTGACCGTCGCCGACGGCCTCAGGACCTGGACCGTGCTCACCACCGTGCTGGGACTGGCAGGCTTCGCCCTGACATTCGTCGCCTGGATGCTGGTGGGGGGACTGAGCGCCTGATGCGTACCCAACTGGACACCCTGGTGACCGGCGCCCTGCAGCAAGGCTCTGCCGTTCCGGCGTTCACCTGTTACGACTTCACCACCGCGCTCGCCGTTGTGGGGGCGGCCGAGGAATCCGACCGGGGCGCCATCCTGCTGGTCGCGCCGAAGACCGCGGCAACGCCCAACGGGCTGCGGCTGATCGCCGCCCTCCGCGGACTCGCCGACGCAGCCTCGGTGCCGATTGCGGTGCAGCTGGATCATGCCACCGACCCGCAGGTGATCGCCGACGCCGTCAGTGCCGGGGCCGACTCGGTGCTGGTCGACGGGTCCTCGCTGCCGTACGAGGACAACATCGCCCTGGTCCGGAACGTCCGCGCGGCCCTGGCGGCGCAGGGCCGGGCCGACGTCGTCATTGAAGCAGAACTCGGCGGACTCGCCGGCGACGAGGACCGGGCCTTCGCGACCGACGCCGCGGATAACGCAGGCGACGCCGCAGGCAATGTGGAGTCGGACGCCCCCGCCGGGCTCACCGACTCCGCCCAGGTGGAAGACTTCGTGGCCCGCACCGGGGCGCAGCTGCTCGCCGTGGCGGTGGGCAATGTCCATGGCAAGTACAAAGGCGAGCCCCGGCTGCGCTGGGACGTGCTGCAGGACATCGCCGTGCGGACCCGGATCCCGCTGGTCCTGCACGGCGCCTCCGGCATTCCGGCCGAGGAACTGGTCAAGGCAGCCGCGATGAACGTGGGCAAGGTCAACTTCAACACCGAGCTGCGCACCGGCGTCCTGGCGGTCCTTGAGGAACAGACCACCGCCCACCGGGCCGACGGCGAGAACCTCCAGGCACTGCTGGGCCTGTGGAATGCCTCGGCCAGGACCTTCGCGGCCACAGCCCTGGCCACACTCTCGCGCTGACACTGTGACTGCCAGAGCAGTATGGCCCGCAGCCGGCGCGCATCCGGGCCATACTGCTCTGGCAGCCAGGGCGCCCCGGCCCGACAATGATGGCACCACAGCCTGCCTTCCCGAGGGGTGCCATGCTTGCGCAGCAGCGGCCAGCCGGCGACCCGGCGCCGACGCCGGACCGAGACCCGGTGATCGACCTTGTCCGCTTCTTTTGCCTGGCATTGGTGGTGGTCGCGCACACCATGATGGTGAGTCCCGTCCTGCACCCGGACGGCACCGTGACGTCCGAGAACACCTTGGGCGATCAGCACTGGTTTGAACCAGTGGTGTGGGTCTTCCAGATCATGCCGCTGTTCTTTGTGGCCGGAGGCATCACCGGGCTGCAGTCCTGGCGCCGGCTCCGCGCCAGGGGCGGCAATGCCTTCGATTTCATGCAGGCCCGGCTGCTGCGCCTGATCCGGCCGGCCGCCGTCCTGCTGGCGGTCATGTTCGTTGGCCTGTCGGCGGCCCGCCTCGCAGGGGTTGACCCTCAGGTCATCGAACTGCTCACCAGCGGAGCCGGCATGCCGCTGTGGTTCCTGGCCGCGTACCTCGCTGCGCAACTCAACCTTCCCTGGCTGGCGGCCCTCCACACCCGCGCGCCATGGCTGACCTTCGCCGGCCTCACCGCCCTGGTGGTGACGGTCGATTGCCTGCGGGGAGTGCTGCCGCTGTTGGCATACCTGAACATGCTGTTCCTGTGGTGCGCCGTGCAGCAGCTCGGATTCATCGTGGCGGATGGCCCGCGGCTGCTGCCGGGCCGGCCGGCGCACCTGGGCATCATGGTTGCCAGCAACATGCTGCTGGGGTTGATAGTCCTGCTGGGGCTGTATTCCGGGAACATGCTGGTGAACCTCAATCCGCCCAATGTGACGCTGCTGCTCCTGGGCATCTCGCAGGCCGCCGCCCTCCAGCTCTTCCGGCCGGTGCTGTCCCGGATCGCGTCCGTGGCCGGGGTGCGCCGGATGATGGGCGTGGCCGGCCGGCGGTCCATGACTGTTTATCTGTGGCATCTGCCCCTGCTGGCGGCGATGTCCGGTGTGCTGTTGCTGACGGATTTCCCGCAGCCCCCCGGGGGTAGTGCGGCCTGGTGGTGGGGGCGGCCCCTGGTGCTGTTGGGCGTCATCGCCCTGCTGCTGCCGGTGGTGGCATTGTTTGGCAGGCTGGAGGAGCAGCCGACGGCGCCCGGCCCGTCGCCGAGCCGGCCGGCGGCCGCCGTGCTGCTGGCCGCCGTCGCCGTTTTTGTCCCGGCAGTCAACGCCGCGCTCACCGGGCTCACGCCCGGGCTCCTCGGCGGGGGCGCCGCCTGCTTCGCGCTGGCCGTCGTGCTCCTGGGCCGGATTCCGGTTCGGCTCACGACGCCACCTGACGGGCAGGGCGGATCGGAACCGCCATTGCCACGCCCGCCATTAAGTGCCAATGTCGAACCATGACGGAGAACTCGGCAACCACGGAAGACACCTTCACCCCGGACGTCTCCACCACCCGGAACGACGAGCTGCACCGTTACGAACTCCGTGTCGGCGACAAGCTGGCCGTCCAGGTGCGCTTCATCGACAGGCCGGGCCATATCGACTTTATCCACACGGATACCGCAGAGCAGTTCCAGGGCCAAGGGCTCGCCAAAGTGCTGGCGCACTTCGCCCTCGATGACGTGGTTGCCTCCGGCAAGCGGATCATCCCGAATTGCCCGTTCATGTACCGCTACCTGCGCAAACATGAGTCGTACCACCAGTATGTGGACTGGCCGGAGCGGGTCCCCGAGGGAGCCTGAGCGCCTGGCCCGGGGGCCGGAACGGCGTCATGGGCCTGCCCGCTTGTGGGCAGCGGACCAACCTCGTAAAGTTTGACCAGAGTTATGCAGTTGGCTCTTGGACAGGTGACTTTGGAGTACCCCATGAACCATAAACTGCGTGTGCTTGTCCGGGTGGACGTCGATCCCGCACAGGTCACCCTCGAAATTACCGGCTGCGTTACGCAGTCTGACGCAGCAGCCCTCCTGCACATCGTGCGCCGCGCCTGCCGCCTCGAACCGGGCGCCGCCGTGGTCATCGACCTCCACGGCGCCTCCCACCTGGACCCTGAGGTGCTGCTGGACCTCCGGCGTCTCGCTGATGCCGGACGCCTGCCCGCTCCCGATGCCGTGGGCTCCGCAGAGGCCGGGCCGCTTCGTTTCGCCCTCGACGAGCCGGCGGTGCTGCCAATCTGCCTTGTGCACGTCGGCGCCGACGCCGAAGTCCTCGCCGAACTCGACACCGACTACCGCCCGGCCCCGGTCGCCGTCGCTGGGAACGGAGACAGCGAAGCTGCCGGACTGCTCGACGTCGGGCCCGGCTCCGGATCCGACTCCGGGCTGGGGGAGG
The DNA here is from genome assembly GCF_056406825.1 of Arthrobacter sp. P1_A5. NCBI lineage: Bacteria > Bacillati > Actinomycetota > Actinomycetes > Micrococcales > Micrococcaceae > Arthrobacter > Arthrobacter sp. P1_A5. The sequence goes on from NZ_JBFTZL010000066.1 coordinate 4,836, forward strand.
CCAACAGCCCGCTGGCCGCGGAAACCGGCGGCCCCAGCGACCTTGGCTCCATCGACGGGCTGGCGCTTTCGGAGTACTTCGAGGGAACGCTGGATCCTGTGGCCACGGTCCGGGCACTGTCCGACACGGCGCTGTGCCGGCTCGCGGACGCTCTCTACCGCCACCTCGACACCAGCAGCCCGTCTTTCGGGGCGCACACCTGGTACGAGCTTGCGGCCGAAGAGCTTCAGAACCGCCACCTGCTCGATGACGGTGACCCGGCAGGGGACGAACTGGCGCAAGACACGGCCCTGGCCTGAGCCGGGACGAGACTAGGCTGTCGCTATGAACCCTCAAACAGCCTCTACATCCGGCAGCACAGCCCTGGTCACGGGCGCGACGGCAGGCCTTGGCGCCGAGTTCGCCCGCCAGCTCGCCGAGCAGGGCCACCGCGTGGTGCTCGTGGCCCGCGATGCCGGCCGCCTCGCGGCCACCGCGGCGGAGCTGGAGAACAGCTACGGGACCGCGACGGAGACGATCGCCGCGGACCTGACCGACGACGCCGGGATTGCCGCCGTCGTCGCGCGCCTCTGTGACCCCGCGCGGCCGGTGGAGATCCTGGTCAACAACGCGGGAATCGGCCTATTGCGGCCCTTCGAGGACAACGACATTGCCGAGGAGAAGAAACACCTGAAGCTCCATGTCGAAACCGCTATGGAGCTCAGTCATGCCGCCCTGCAAGGCATGCTCGGGCGCCAGTCCGGCAGGATCATCAACGTCGCCAGCGTGGCGGCCTTCCTGCCCCGCGGCACGTACTCGGCAGCGAAGGCCTGGCTGCTGAGTTTCTCGCGCTCGGCCAACATGGCCTATGCGGCGCGCGGGGTGAAGGTCACCGCCGTGTGCCCCGGCTTCACCCACACCGAGTTCCACGACCGGATGGGGATGGACAAGACGGCGACGCCGCGCTGGATGTGGCTCGAGGCCCGGCAGGTGGTCAGCGAGGGACTGGCGGACAACGCCAAGGGCAAGGCCGTCTCGATCCCCAGCAAGCGCTACAAGGTCCTGACCTCGGTTTCGCGGGTGCTGCCCTCAAAGCTCGTCGCCGGGCCGGCGCGGCGCGCCAAGTAGCCGCCGGGTACGTCAGCGGACGGCCAGGCGCCGTCGGCGGATCAGTACGACGACGGCGATCCCGACGGCGGCGCCCACCAGTGTCTCGACGGCCCGTTCGGTCACCAGTACGCCGGGATCGGCCGGCGCGGCAAGCTGTCCGACCAGCAGGATCACCGGGGTGAAGGAGACCATGGCAAGGCCGTAGTGCCGGGTCATGAACAGCTCGGTGCTGAACTGCAACACGATCACGAGGCAGACCAGGACGGCGGCCTCCTGCCCGGGGAAGGCCAGCAGCGGTGACCCCGGCCACGGGAAAAGGACCGCAGCGACCACCACGAGGCCGATCAGGGTGCCGACAATCCGGTGGATGCCGCGGTACACGCTGCTGGGCAGGTCCGCCCCGGCAAGCGGCACCGCCGCCGCGGCCATGGCCCAGTGCGGGTGGCCGCTGCCACTGAGGACCCCCAGGGTGCCGGCGCCGCCGACAGCGGTGACGTAGCGGGCGGCATGCAGCCACGCCGCCCGGCGCCCTGCCCCGCGCAGTATTATGACGTCCCGCCGCCTCCCGCGCTGCCAGGTGCGGCCGACAAACCAGCCGCCAAAGCCGACCAAGATGGAGAACGCGGCCGATCCCGCGGCGATGAGAAGGCCCGTGTGCCAGGGGGCGGCGGCGGGAACGGAGGCGCACGCGCCCAGGGCCAGGATCCCGAAGAAGGGACCGGCGGGTTTCAGGGCAGTCTTGTCCGTGAACAGCGAGCCCACGCCGGCGAACGCGGCCTCAATGATCACCAGGGCCCACGAATGAATGTGGTGGGCCGAGAGGAAGACGCCGACTCCTACGCCGGCAACCAGAAGGACAGCCGCCTGGCCTTGATGGCGGAGCCGGAGCTGGTGCGGCTCGGTGCGGCCGTACATGCCGGTCAGCGCGCCGAAAACGGCGTAGCCGGCCAGCTCGGGGCGACCGGCTGCCAGGAGCGCCAGGGACGGAACGGCCACGCTGATCGCCATCCGCCAAGCCGACACGTGGTCCTTGTTGGCCGGGGACAGGGTGTGCAGCGAACGGATGTGGTGCAGCAGGGACATCACAACCGCCTTTCCGGTTCCTGTGGTTTCAGTGGTTTCAGTGGTTCCCCGGATCCCGGGGGTTCGCGGGGGCCCCGGCGCCCGGGTGGTGCTGATAGCGGTTCGGACACGCCTAAGGCCTGCCCGGATGCGTCCCCCAACGGGTAAGCATCCGGAACAGGCCTCAAAGGGCGGGGCTGTCAGCTACGTAGCCTGGACTACTGCTGCCGGTCCGGTCGGACCGGCAGGCTTAGGCTGTGGCCGGGACTTTCTCGGCTTCCCCGCGCCCTGCGGTGGAATCGACGGCCGGTGCGACCATGGGCATGTCCATGTGCTCGAGGTCGATCAGCGGGTTCTCGTCCTGCGTCGCGACCAGCTCGCGGGCCTCAGCCTGGGTGTCCACGCTCGGCATGGAGCCGGGCAGCGGCATCTGGGCGGATTCCTTGAGGAAGTAGATCGCTACCGCGCCGATGGCCGAGGTGGCCATCAGGTAAAAGGCCGGCATCATGTCGTTGCCGGTTGCGCTGATCAGGGCGGCAACGATGAACGGCGTGGTGCCGCCGAAGATGGCCACCGAGAAGTTGTACGCGATGCCCATGGCGCCGTAACGGCTGGCCGTCGGGAACTGGGCCGGCAGGGCCGACGCCAGGTTGGCCACGTAGAACGTCACGGGGAAGGCAATCAGGGAAAGGCCGGCCAGCGTGGACCAGATTTCACCGATGCCGATCAGCAGGAAGGCGGGGGTGGCGAGGACGACGGTGCTGATGGCGCCGATCCACAGCACGGGGCGGCGGCCGATCCGGTCGGAAAGCTTGCCGGTCAGCGGGATGCAGAGGCTCATGATGACCAGCACGGGGATGGTCAGCAGCGTGCCGTGCAGCTCGTCGTAGCCCTTGGATTMCGTCAGGTACGTCGGCATGTAGGAGGTCAGTGCGTAGCCGGCGGTGTTTGCCGCCGCGACCAGGATCATCGCGACGATGAGGGAGCGCCAGTACGCCTTCACGATGCCCACCGGACCCTTGGAGGCTGTGATGTCCGAGGCGGTTGCGTCCTTGGCGAGGTTCTCCTGGGCATCCAGGGTTGCCTGGAACTGCGGGGATTCCTCGATCTTGCTCCGGAAGTACACGGCGATCAGGCCGAGCGGGCCGGCAAGGAGGAACGGGATGCGCCAGCCCCACTGCTCCATGGTGTCCTGGCCGAGGGTCAGCTGCAGCACCGAAACGAGGGCCGCGCCAAGGGCGAAACCGAGGTAGCTGCCCATGTCCAGGAAGCTGGCGAAGAATCCGCGGCGCTTGTCAGGGGCGTACTCGCTCACAAAGGTCGTGGCGCCGGCGTATTCACCGCCGGTAGAGAAGCCCTGGATAACTTTGAACAGGACCAGCAGGACCGCAGCCCAGATGCCGATCTGTGCGTAGCCGGGCAGGAGCCCGACGGCGAAGGTGCTGGCGGCCATGATCATCAGGGTCGCGGCGAGGACCTTCTGGCGGCCGATCTTGTCGCCAAGCCAGCCGAACACGACTCCGCCGAGGGGGCGGGCGATGAAGGTGGCGGCGAATGTTCCGAGCAGGAACAGGGTCTGGACGGACTTGTCCGCCTCCGGCAGGAACACCGGTCCCATGGTGGTGATCAGGTAGCCGAACACGCCGACGTCGTACCACTCCATGGTGTTACCCACGATGGTGCCGCCGAGTGCCTTCTTGAGCATCGGCTGATCGACAACGTTGACGTCGGACTCGCGGAGTCGACGGCGACGTAGCTTCGGTTTCTTCACACCCTTGGGTGCGCCTTGGTTGGTTCTGCTGGCGTCGATGACGCCTGCTGAAGAGTCGGTCATGCTTCGGTCTGTGGGCATTTGGGAAGCTCCTAGGGAGATCATTTGCTTGCGACTTGTAGCTGCCCCGCTCTGGGCAGGCTTTCAATTTTACGGGAATTCTCTGGAGTTTCCGAGTTGTGTGCCGTATGATCGCCCATTTCGGGTGCAAATTGAGGGCAATTCACTAATTTCTTTTGCCCGCTTTCACCGCGCGGATACTGGGAACCGGCCATCCCCGCGGCGCCGGGCCCAAAATTTTCCGCGCCAGCCCTCGATTGCTGGGGTTTCCGACGGGATTCGGGCCGCCGGAAAGTCAGACGGCGGGCGCTACAGACATCTCCCCGGGGCAGTCCTACGATTGATGGACACTTCATTTCACAGCGGTTAATTACAGCGGAAAGGAAGATCAATGGCGGATCATCAGTTCGGAGAAGAAATCGAGCCCGAGGTCGCGAGCCATCTGGCGCAGTCCATGGCTGAAGCCCCGGGACCCGAGGCCCTGCACCACGCTCCCCCCGGGCCCGGCCAAGGACAGCAATGGCCGGACGGCAGCGGTAAGCAGCGGCACCCCAAGGACCGCGACAGCGCCCGCGGGCGGCAGGGCCAGCAGGTGGCCGCCGGCGCCATGCACCGGCAAAGCCGTCCGCAGCTGCCCCACCACGACTAGCCCCATCATCGCTGGCCCCACACGGCTAGGGGCCGGCGGCAGGGTCTGCCACGACGTCGGCTGGCGCCTTATCCAGGCGCCAGCCGCGCCACACCGGGTGCCGGAGCTTCCCGCTGCCGGTCCATTCTCCGAAGGTGACCTCGCCGACGAGTTTTGCGCTCACCCAGTTGGCGTCTGCCGCGTCAGCGTCCGGCACGTCCCGGAACGGGGAGGTCTTCCGTGGCAGGGCGTCGAGTTGTTGCCTGAGTTCCTTGAGTTCGCGGGTGCTGAAGCCGCTGCCCACCCGGCCCACATACCGTAGTTTCGAGCCGTCCGGAATCCCCAGCAGCAGCGAGCCCACGGATTCCCGGCGGCCCCCTTTCCCGGGCCGCCAGCCGCCCACCACCACCTCCTGGGTCCGTTCAACCTTGAGCTTGAGCCAGGACCGGCTGCGCTGGCCGACGTAGCGCCCGTCCGTGCGCTTGGCCATGACCCCCTCGAGGCCGAGCTCGGCGGCGCTTTCCAGGATGTGCGCGACGTCGCCATCGATCACGCCGGAAAGCTCCACCGGGGCGGCGGAAGGGCGGAAGAACTGCTCCAGCCGGCGGCGCCGCCCACTCAGCGGCTGGCGCCGCAGGTCCTCGCCGGCGTCGAAGAGCAGATCGAACAGCATCAGCCGCACGGGCGTCGACTGCTGCGCCCGGGCGACGTCGGCGGCCCTGCTCAGTTTCATCCGGCCCTGCAGCAGCCCGAAGTCGGGCCGGCCGGAGCGGCCGACGGCGATGATCTCGCCGTCGGCGACGAAGCCCTGCTCCGGCCAGCAGGACCGGTCCGTCAGCTCGGGGTAGCTCACTGACATGTCGATGCCGTTGCGGCTGATGAGCCGGACCGCCGTTGCGTCGCCGATCACCAGGGCCCGCACCCCGTCCCACTTGAGCTCGATCTGCCAGTCCAGCTCCGGTAGGTCCGCCAGGGTCCCGGATGTGGCCAGCATCGGGCTGAATCCGGAGGCGTCGGGGGCACGTTCGTTGCCGGCGGCGGTTTCCGCTCCGCCCTCGCGGTGGCCGCGGCCGTCCGCTGAGCCGTCCTCCCCGCCGTCGTCCGCTGCCTCGTCGGTGTCTTTATCCGTATTGTCCGCTGTGCCGGCCGGGCGCCGCGGACCGGGACGGCCTTGCGGGGCCGCCGGGTCCATCAGGTGGATCAGCCACTGGTCATCGGCCCGGCCGGTGTGGATCAGGGCGAACCTGCGCGGTCCGCCGAGGCCGCCGCCCTCCGCGCCGGTCAGGGTGGCGATGACCTCCTTGCCCGCGATCCATTTTTCGCATTCGTAGTGTCCGTGGTCCCAGATGCTGACCGTCCCGGCGCCGTACTGGCCCTTGGGAATGTCACCCTCGAAGTCGGCGTAGTCAAGCGGGTGGTCTTCGGTCTGGACCGCGAGGTGGTTCTTGGTTTTGCTGGTCGGGACGCCCTTGGGCAGTGCCCAGGACACCAGCACGCCGTCGCGTTCCAGCCGGAAGTCGTAGTGGAGCCGGCTGGCGTGGTGCTCCTGGATAACGAACTTCTCCTGCCGTGTCCCACCGTCGTCCCCGGCGTGGTGCCGGTCCGCGGTGAAGGGCTCGGGAGTGGCCGCCCTGTCCCGTTTGGTGCGGTACTTTTCCAGCCGCGGATCGGTGTCGCCGCCGTCGCCGGCCGGCTCGGGAGGGATTTCGGCCCGTCCGCTGAGCCGGTGGTCCGACTGGCGGTCCGGCGCGTGCGCCGCCGGGGCTCCGGCGCCGTGCCGGCCGCCGGAAACCGCGGCGAACGGATCCTGGCCGGCTGCGACGCGCTTCATCACCTCCTGGTAATCCAGCTGGTGCAGGGACGCGGAACTGAGTTCCCGCCATGTGCGCGGGGCGGCCACCGTCGGCCGGAGCCGGCCGCGCAGTGAGTACGGCACGATGGTGGTCTTGGCGGCGTTGTTCTGGCTCCAGTCCACCAGCACCTTGCCCGTGCGCAGGGTCTTTTTCATGTCGCTGACGGCGAGATCCGGGTGGTCTGCCTCGAGCGAGCGGGCCAGTTCGCGGGCGAAGTCGGAAATCCGGTCCGAGCTCTGGGACCCGTCCAGGGCCGCGTAGAGGTGGATGCCCTTGCTGCCGCTCGTCACCGGCACGGGGTCCAGGCCAACGTCCTGCAGGATGGTGCGGGCCAGCCTGGCCACCTCCACGCACTCCGCAAGTCCCGCGCCTTCGCCCGGGTCCAGGTCCAGCACCAGCCGGTCGGGCGGCATGGCGTTTCCGTGGGAGTCAACCCGCCACTGCGGCACGTGGATCTCCAGGGCCGCGATCTGGGCCAGCCAGGTGAGGGTGGCGGGATCATTGACCAGGGGGTATTGGATGGTCCGGTCCTTGTGCGTGATGGCGGCACGGGGCACCCAGCCGGGGGTTGAATGGTCCAGGTTCTTCTGGAAGAACATCTCCCCGGGGGCATCGGCGGTCCCGACGCCGTGGACCCAGCGCTTGCGCGTGGCCGGCCGGTTGCGGGCGGCGGGGATCAGCACCGGCGCGACGGCGGCGTAGTAGGCCAGGACGTCGGCCTTGGTGGTGCCCGTCTCCGGGTACATGATTTTTTCCAGGTTGGTGAGCACCAGTTCGCGCCCGTCCACGCGGACGCGTTCCTTACCGTTGGGCAAAACCCTTCACCTCCGCGCAACTGTGATGTTCACTTGATCCATGAGAGCCATCTGGAAAGGCGCAATAGCGTTCGGGCTGGTCAACGTGCCGGTCAAGGTCTACAGCGCCACCGAGGACCACGACATCAGCCTCCACCAGGTCCACAACGCCGACGGCGGCCGGATCCGCTACCAGCGCCGTTGCGAGGTCTGCAGCAAGGTCATCGACTACGAGGACATCGACAAGGCCTACGAGGACGACGGCCGCACGGTGGTCCTGACGCGCGACGAGCTCAAGTCCATCCCGGCGGAAAACAGCCACGAAATCGAAGTGGTCCAGTTCGTTCCGGTCGACCAGCTCGATCCGATGATGTTTGAAAAGAGCTACTACCTTGAACCCGACTCCAAGTCGCCCAAGGCCTACGTGCTGCTGCGGCGCGCCCTCGAGGACACGGACCGGGTGGCAATTGTGCAGTTCGCGCTGCGGGACAAGACCCGGCTTGGCGCGCTGAGGATTCGTGACGAGGTCCTGGTGCTGCAGTCGCTGCTGTGGGCTGACGAGGTCCGCGAGGCCAGCTTTCCCGCACTCGAGACCTCCATCCGGATCTCGGCGCAGGAACGCGAGATGTCCGCGGCCCTGGTTGACTCGATGGCCTCCGACTTTGAGCCGGACCAGTTCACGGACGATTACCAGGAGCAGTTGCGCCAGCTGATTGAGGCCAAGCTGGACAAGGGGGAGTCGCTGGACACGGAGGAGACCTTCGGCGCCCCCGCCGAGGCCGGCGAGGGCGAAGTTATCGACCTGATGGAAGCCCTCAAGCGCAGCATCGAGAAAAAGCGCGGCGGTGGGCCGGCGGAGACTCCTGCCGGGGACTCCGGTTCTGCTGCCAAGGCCGCCCCGAGGACCTCCGCCACGACGGCGGCAGCCAAGTCCACAGGCACTAAATCCACGGCCGCCAAGACGGCGGCAACCACGACTGGTTCCAAGGCAGCGACGGCTTCCAAGACTGAAGCGGCGCCTAAAGTGACGGCGTCGAAGACGGCGCGAAAGCGTGCCTGAGCCCGGATGCCGGCCGGCGCCGTCGTACACGTTAATCAGGAGTTCCGCAGGGCGGAGATGAGCTCGCTCTTCTTCTTGGCCGAGTAGCCTTTGAGACCGATCTCCTTGGCGCGTGCCTTCAGCTGCGGCACCGTCCAGTCCTCGTAGTCTCCGGCCTTGCCGCCCTTGCGGCCGACCGAGGAACGGCCCCGCTTGGCGGCGGCGTTGGAGATCCTGGCGGCTTTTTGCTTGGAGGCGCCGTCCTCGAGCAACTTCTCATAGAGCTCGGGGTCCTTGATGCTGGGGCTCTCTGAGCCTTGGGGCTCGCCTTTCTTCGTTGGCATGGCTGCGCGATCATCTCCTTCGGCCGGGAACCACATGGGCGGCGGCCCGCGGTCGGTGCCGTCGGGGATTCCAAACTAGCCGCGCCGCGGGGCCGTGACAAGCATTTGCTAAGGCCCCTTATAAAAGTTGCCCTGACGGTCCGCCGCCAGGCAAAGCGGCAGGCAACGCGAAGGCCCGGCCGGCCCCTGATCGGGGGGCGGCCGGGCCAACTGAAGCTGCCGGTGTTCCGGCGCGGGGCCGGAAGGTGAGGCTATTCGGCGTCGTGATCCGTCTCAAGGATCTGCACGAGGCGGTCAAGTGCGGCGTCGGCGCCTTCACCTTCGGCACGCAACACCACAACTTCGCCGTGCGATGCGCCAAGGCTCATCAGCGACAGGATGCTGGCGGCGTCCATCGCCTCGTCCTCGGGCTCGCCCAGCCGGGCAATCGTGATCTCGAGGTTGTCGAACTCGCCTGCAGCCTCGGCGAAGATGGCGGCCGGACGGGCGTGCAGCCCGACCCGGCTGGCAATGGTGGCGTTACGTTCGGTCATTTCTGCTCCTTGAAGTCAGCTTGGGTGTTTGTCAGCTGTGAGTATCTGCTGGGAAAAGCGTCCTGGTTCAGGCGGCTACGGGAACCGTTTCCACCGTATCAACCGGCTTCTTGACTGCCCAGCGCTTGAGCCCGATCACGGCGAAGGCGCCGACAACGGTACCGGCCGCAATGGCGATGCAGAACCACAGGAACGAATCGATCGCGAAGAAGACGAAGATTCCGCCGTGGGGGGCCTTCGAGCCCACGCCGGCCGCCATCGAGATGGCACCGGTCACGGCGCCGCCGAGCATGCTGGCGGGGATGACGCGGAGCGGGTCCGCGGCGGCGAACGGGATGGCGCCTTCGGTGATGAAGGAGGCCCCCAGCAGCCAGGCAGCCTTGCCGTTTTCCTGTTCCGCAAGGCTGAAGAGCCTCTTGTTCAGCACGGTCGCGGCCAGTGCCATGGCCAGCGGCGGGACCATGCCGGCGGCCATGACGGCCGCCATGATCTGCCACGGGGCCTGGTTGGTGATGGAGGCTGCGCCCAGGCCGGCGACTGCGAAGGAATAGGCAACCTTGTTGACGGGACCGCCGAGGTCGAAGCACATCATCAGGCCCAGGATGACGCCCAGGGCGATGGCGCTGGCACCGGTGAGGCCGGACAAGAACTCGTTGAGCCCGACAGTGACCCGGGCGATGTAAGCGCCCAGGAACACGAACAACAGGCCCGACGCCGCGAGCGACGCCACGAGCGGGATAACGACCACCGGCATCAGGCCGCGCAGCCAGCGGGCCACGTTGAGCTTGCCGATCGAATGGGCCACGTAGCCGGCGATCAGGCCGCCCACGATACCGCCGAGGAACCCGGCACCCATGAAGACGGCAACGGCGCCGGAAACGAAGCCCGGGGCGATGCCGGGCCGGTCAGCAATGGCGTAGGCGATGTAGCCGGCCAGCGCGGGTACGAGGAAGCCCAGGGACAGGGCGCCGATCTTGAAGAGCACGGCCCCCAGGTAGGCGCCCAGCGGGCCCCAGGCCAGTTCCGGGTACGCGGTGGGCAAGTTCGTGAGGCTGTTCTCCGCCAGGATCTTGTCCGCGAAGGCGGTGATGTTGTAGCCACCCAGCAGGAAGCCGAGGGCGATCAGCAGGCCGCCGCCAGCCACGAACGGGATCATGTAGCTGACACCGGTCAGGAGGGCCTTCTTCAGCTTCGTGCCAATGTGCTCACTCTTTTCCTCGGCGGCCATCTCGGCCTGCTCCTCGGCGCCGAAGTGGGGCACGCGGTGGGCGTGCGGGTTGTCCGCGGCGGCGAGAGCCTCGGCGACCATCTTGTCCGGTTCGTCGATGCCGCGCTTGACCGGCGCGTTGATCACCGGCATGCCGGCGAAGCGCTCCTTGCCGCGCACGTCGACGTCCACGGCGAAGATCACGGCATCGGCGGCGGCGATCACGGCGGGGTCGAGGGCCTTGGCGCCGGAGGATCCCTGGGTTTCGACCTGCAGGTCCACGCCGACTTCCTTGGCCGCGGCGACGAGCGAGTCGGCGGCCATGTAGGTGTGGGCGATGCCGGTGGGGCACGCGGTGACGGCGACGAGGCGCTTGGGCCCCTTGGCCTTCGCCGCGCCGGCACCTTCACCGGTTGCGGCCGCCGCGGCTGAGGCGCCGGCCGCGGATGCGGCGCCGGTCGCTTCGGCAGCGGTGTGGGCGGCCGGCTTGTCCGCCAGGGCGGCGTCGACGAGGTCGACAATTTCCGCCTGGGAGGTCGCGGCGCGCAGGCTGGCCGTGAAGTCCTTTTTGATCAGCGACCGAGCCAGCTTCGAAAGCAGCTTCAAGTGGTCCTGGTCCGCGCCCTCGGGAGCGGCGATGAAGAAGATGATGTCTGCGGGCCCGTCCTTGGCGCCGAAGTCGACCGGCTGGGACAGCCGCGCCATCGCCAGGGTGGGTTCGGTGACCGCCGTCGAGCGGCAGTGCGGGATCGCGATGCCGCCCGGGACGCCCGTGGCGGTCTTGGATTCCCGGGCGAAGGCGTCGGCGAAAAGCCCTTCGGCCTCGGTGGCGCGTCCGGTGGCTGCAACCCTGCCTGCCAGATGCCGGATCACGTCCTCGGGCGAGCTGCCCAGATTCTGGTCGAGCTCGACCAGTTCGGTAGTAATGAGCTGTGTCACTGTCAATCCTTCCGGAGGGCCGTGATGGTTACGGCATCAGGGGTGGTTTGGTTGACTGCCGGGACAGTGGAGCCAGGCAGGGAAGCGGCGGCGGCACCATGGGCCACCGCCTGACGGAGGCAATCGACCGGGGCGGCGCCCTGGCTGGATGCGAGCAGGTATCCGGCCAGCGAGGAATCGCCGGCGCCGACAGTGCTGACCGCGGTGACCGGCGGGTGCGTGGCCAGCCACGCGCCGTCGGCCGTCACAAGAACGGCACCCTTGGAGCCGAGGGTGGCCAGTACGGCACCCACTCCGGAGCGCACGACGGCGGAGGCGGCAGCTGCTGCAGCCTCCGGGTCCGCTTCGAGCTCCTCGGCGGACTTGTTCGTGGCGAAACCGGCTGCGGCAGCCAGTTCCACCAGTTCCTCGGCGTTGGGTTTCAAGAGGTCCGGTTTTCCCGAGGTGTCGCCGGAGACCGCTGCGGCGAGGGGTTCGCCGGATGAATCGACGGCGACCCGTGGTGCGGCCTCGCCGTCGAACAGGGACCGCAGCCGCCGGGTGACGGTTGCGTAGAAGTCGGCCGGGACCCCGGGTGGGAGCGAGCCGGCCAGGACTACCCAGGCGGCACCGCGGGCGTGGTCCAGCAGCAGGCTGATCAGGGCCTCCTGCTGCTCCTCGCTGAGCGCCGGTCCGGGTTCGTTGATCTTGGTGGTGACGCCGCCGGGCTCGGTGAGGGCCACGTTGCTGCGCAGCGGCTCGCCAATCGGCAGGGCCGCGAACGGAACGTCGGTCTCCCGCAGGCCGGTGAGGACGGGGTCGGCCTCGGCGCCGGGGAGAACGGCGACTGTCTTCAGCCCCGACGCGACGAGTGCGCGGGAGACGTTGACTCCCTTGCCGCCGGATTCCTGGCGGACGGAGATGGCCCGCTGAACTTCCCCGCGGAGGAGGGGGCCGGGCAGCGCCACGGTGCGGTCCAGGCTGGGGTTGGCGGTGAGGGTGACAATCACGCGACCACCACCTCCACTCCGGCTTCCGCAAGGGCGTCGGCGAGTTCCCGGCTGGGTTGCGAGTCTGTGATCACGGTGTCCAGATCTTTCAACGAGGCGAACTGGACCAGCGTTTCGGCGTCCAGCTTGGAGGAGTCAGCCAGCACCACAATGCGGCGCGCTGATTGGACGAAGGCAGCCTTGACAGCGGCTTCTTCAGGATCGGGTGTGCTCAGCCCGAAGGCTGCATGGATGCCGTTGGTGCCGATGAAGGCGATGTCCGGGCGGATCCGGCGGGCGGCTTCCACCGTGGACTGGCCGACGGCGGCCTGGGTCAGGCCGCGGACCTTGCCGCCGAGCAGGTGCAGGGCGATCCCGGGTCCGCCGGACAGCCGGGACGCGATGGGCAGGGCGTGGGTGATGACGACGAGTTCGGCGTCGGACCCAGATGCCGGAACGGTGCCCTGTGCGGCGGCTCCGGCGGCCCGGGCGGACAGGAGTTCGGCGAGGGCCTCCGTGGTGGAGCCGGCGTCGATCAGGATGCTGCCGGTGAGGCCCTGGGGAATGAGGGCCAGGGCGGCCTCGGCGATCCGGGTCTTTTCGGGCTGCCGCTGGACGGTCCGTTCCAGGATGCTTTCTTCCGTGGTGCTGAAGCGGTCCGGGGAGACCGCGCCGCCGTGCACCCGGCGGACGCTGCCGGAGGCTTCCAGGGCGGCGAGGTCCCGGCGGATGGTTTCGGTGGTGATGCTGAAGCGCTCGGCCAGGTCCGTGACGCTGGCCCGGCCGCTGGCGTAGATGAGCCCCACGATCAGCTGCTGGCGTTCTTCGGCGAACACTTACCCTCCATTGCGTACTGCGTCTGACTTGGCTTTCGTTCTTGCCGTGCGTTGGGCTGGAAATGCGCCCCGGCCGCTTCGGTGACTCCCGTCACATGAAGTGGAATTGTTTGACTTTATCTTTGTTCTTGTTGGTTTGTCAATGAAAAACCACATGAACGCAGAAGGGTGGGCGTTCGCCGCGGGACATGCCCAGTGTTCGGGCCGGGCGCCGGGGGACATGTCCAGTGTTCGGGCCGGGGAGTGGGCACTTGGGGGATATGTCCAGGGGCCGCTGCGGGGGCTGGGCATGTGCTGCGCTTGGGGTGGTTGTGGACCCGGATGGCGGAAGCCGGGCCCGACCTCGAGGTCCGGCCCGGCTTCCGGGTCGTTGGATTCCGCGCCGCTTAGTGGGTGCGGGGAAATCTCAGATGCCTGCGTCGCGGCTCTCATTGCGGGTGATGGTCTCGCCGGTGTTGGGGTCCACTACCGTGCGG
>NZ_JBFTZL010000067.1:0-18042 GCF_056406825.1 Arthrobacter sp. P1_A5
GTACATCCTGCAGGCGCGCCCGGAGACCGTGCAGTCCCGCCGGGCCTCCGGCAGCCTGAGCCGGTTCCGGCTCAACGGGACCGGCCGGGTGCTGGTCGAGGGCCGCGCCATTGGCCAGCGCATCGGCGCCGGCAGCGTCCGCATCCTCACCGCGATCGACCAGATGGCCGCCTTCAAAACCGGTGATGTCCTCGTCGCCGACATGACCGACCCGGACTGGGAACCGATCATGAAGCGTGCCTCCGCCATCGTGACCAACCGCGGCGGGCGCACATGCCACGCGGCCATCATTGCCCGCGAACTGGGGATTCCCGCCGTCGTCGGGACCGGGGACGCCACCGACGCGCTCTCCGACGGACTCGACGTGACCGTATCCTGCGCCGACGGTGAAACCGGCGTGATCTACGAAGGACTCCTGGACTTCAGCGTCGAGGAAACCGAGATCACCCAGCTGCCCGAGGCCCCCGTCAAGGTCATGATGAACGTCGGCACCCCGGAGCAGGCTTTCACGTTCGCGCARCTGCCCAACCACGGAGTGGGCCTGGCCCGGCTCGAATTCATCATCAACCGCCAGATCGGCATCCACCCCAAGGCACTGCTGAACCTCGACGAGCAGCCGGCGGACGTCGCCGCGGAAATCCGTGAGCGSATCGCCGCGTACSRSAGCCCGCGCGACTACTACATCAAGCGCCTGGCCGAGGGCGTGTCCACCATCGCGGCGGCCTTCGCGCCGGAACCCGTGATTGTGCGCATGTCCGACTTCAAGTCCAACGAGTACGCCAACCTGATCGGCGGACCCGCCTACGAGCCGCACGAAGAGAACCCGATGATCGGCTTCCGCGGCGCCTCACGCTACCTCGAGCCGTCCTTCCGGGACTGCTTCGACCTCGAGTGTGAGGCCCTGTCCTTTGTCCGCAACGAAATGGGCCTGACCAACGTCAAGCTGATGATCCCGTTCGTGCGGACCCTGGATGAGGCCCGCGGCGTTATTGAACTGCTGGGGGAGAACGGCCTCACCCGCGGCGAGAACGGCCTCGAGGTGATCATGATGTGCGAGATCCCATCCAACGCGCTGCTCGCCGACGAGTTCCTGGACTACTTCGACGGGTTCTCCATCGGCTCCAACGATATGACCCAGCTGGCCCTGGGCCTGGACCGGGACTCCGCGATTGTCTCGGGCGGCTTCGATGAACGCGATCCGGCCGTCAAGAAGCTCCTGAGCATGGCCATCGCGGCCTGCAAGGCGCGCGGCAAATATGTCGGCATCTGCGGCCAGGGTCCGAGCGACCACGCGGACTTCGCCGAGTGGCTGGTCGCGGAAGGCATCGATTCGGTCTCCTTGAACCCCGACACCGTGGTGGACACCTGGCTGCGCCTTGCCGGCTCCACAGCCGGCCCGGCCGTCGAGGCAGGCGTCGGCGCCGGGGCGAACTGACGGCCGCGGCGCCCAAGTAAAGACAGGCCGGACACCCGCCGGGCAGCACGGACTGAGAATTCCAGACTGTGCTGCCCGGGCGGCCGTTCAGGCGTTGGATGCCAGGTTTTAGCGCGCTACAACGAGCGCCTGCGGGGCTGCCTGCTTCATCCGGGTCTGCAACCAGCGCAGCTGGACGGCTGTTTCGCCGTCGCAGCGGGACACGACGTCAAGGAGTTCCCGGTCGCGGAGCGCCGAGCCGGCCTGTTTGACCATGGCCCAGGTGACATCGACGAGGCTCGCCA
Source organism: Arthrobacter sp. P1_A5 (assembly GCF_056406825.1). Classification (NCBI taxonomy): domain Bacteria; kingdom Bacillati; phylum Actinomycetota; class Actinomycetes; order Micrococcales; family Micrococcaceae; genus Arthrobacter; species Arthrobacter sp. P1_A5. The sequence continues at coordinate 1,720 of NZ_JBFTZL010000067.1, forward strand.
GGAGATAGAGGTCCTGGAGGTCGCGCAGCAGGCCCACCGGACCCTGCCGCGTTGCGGACAGCCCTTCGGCATGGATCCGTTCGGGCTCGTTATCTGAGCGGTCCTCGCCGTAGCGCTGAACGACGGGGAGCAGCAGCCGGCTGTGCTCCTCACACTGCGTTGCCAGCGTATGGCACAGGAAGTGCACGTCGGGCTCGGCGGCGTGGCCGGCTGCCACTTGGCGGAAAGACTCCGCGAGGGCCTGTTCGGCCTTACGGAGCATTCCCAGATAGATTTTCAGGTTCATGGCGTTCCTCCCTGCGGGCCGCGCCGGACCGCATCGGGAAAGCGGGGCGGAGAGCCGCCGACCCGTTCTGTGGCTTCGGCGTCTTTGCCTCCAGCGGTCGGCCGTATGGATCGTGGCCCAGCGGCAGCAGCCGGGCGCGATGCCGTCGTGGTGGGTGCCGGGGCGGGGCCGGTGGCGTCACTGATCTTCTCGACACTCACGGCGGCATTCTTGAAGACGGGCTGTTTGGACACGGGATCCCACTCCGTGATCGTGAGTTCATTGGCAGCCGTCGGGTGTTCTGCGGGGGCACCGTCCTGGTCCCAATAGCCATAGTGAAACGGTGCGAAGACGGTGCCGTTTCGGATGTCGCTGACGCGGGCAGGGACCTCGATCCGGCCCCGCCGCGACGTCACCTTGACGAGGTCGCCTTCCCGGATTCCCAGCCGGCCGGCGTCGTCCGGGCTGATTTCCACCCACGCGGTTGGGGCCGCGCTTGTCAGTACCCGGGATCTTCCGGTTTTGGTCCTCGTGTGGAAGTGGTAGGCGGTCCGGCCGGTCGTATACCGGAACGGGTAGCGGCCGTCGGGCTCCTCATGCGGGGGACGGTAGTCCGCCGCTTTCAGGATGGCGCGCCCGCCCGGCGCCTGGGCTCGGAATGCTTCCGGACCGGCGGTGGCGCCGGTGAGGAGATCGTGGCCGTAGCTTTCGCAGTAGTCAGGGTCGGTGGGGAAGATGCCATCCTCGGAGAGCCGTTCCCTGCCCTCCGGATTCGCGGTGTTGCACGGCCACGGGATGCCGCTGCCGCCGCGGAGCCTGTCATAGGTGATGCCGGTATAGTCGCAGGGCCGGCCGCGGGAACATTCCTTCCACGCCTCGAAGGCCTCCTCAGGGCCCGCCCACGGCAACAGGGGTTCCCCGCGTAACGTGGTGAAGCCCATGCGGCGGGCGTAATCGAGGAAAATGTCCAGGTCGCTGCGTGCCTCCCCGGGCGGCTCCACGGCCTTGTCCGAGAGGTGGACGGTCCGGTTGGCGTTCGTGAARGTACCGGTCTTTTCGCCCCACCCGGCGGCGGGAAGCACGACATCGGCGTGCTGCGCCGTCTCTGTGAGGTACAGATCCTGGACCACGAGGAACAGCCCGGGCTTGGCCAGGATGTTCCGGATCCTAGGGAGTTCGGGCATGGACACGGCTGGGTTGGTTGCCGAAATCCAGAGGAATTCGATCGAGCCCTGTTCGGCGTAGCGGAAGATCTGCATGGCGTGGGTCGGGGGAGCCCAGTGCGGGATGGTCAGCGGGTCCACGTCCCACAGCGCCGCGAGTTCCGCGATGTGGTTCGGGTTTTCCCAGTTCCGGAAGCCGGGGAGATCGCCGTCTGCCCCGCATTCGCGGTTGTTCTGGGCCGTTGGCTGGCCGTTCATCTGCAGAATCCCGCACCCTGGCCGGCCCAGCAGCCCCCGCAGCAGGTGGAGGTTGTTGACCTGGCACGACGCCGCGGTGGCCTGGGCGGACTGGTAGAAACCCTGAAGGACAGTGGAGAGCACCCGCGATGAGGTGCCGAAGATCCTCGCAGCTTCCCTGATGCCGGCGGCGTCCACATCGCAGACCGCTGCGGCCGCTTCAGCCGTCCATGGCTCGACCGCGGCCCTGAGTTCGTCCAGGCCGAGAGTATGCGCCTGCACGTACTCCCGGTCGGCCCAGCCGTTGGCCAGGACTTCACGGACCAGTGCGTTCATCAGGGCGAGATTGGTACCGGGCCGGACAGCCAGATGAACGTCCGCGTACTTGGCAACCTCGGTGTCGCGGGGGTCGACGCAGACGAGCCTGGGCCGGTCCGGTCCCGCAATGCGGTCACGCACACGCGACCACAGCACGGTCTGCGTTTCGGCCATGTTGTGCCCGTAAAGAAAGATCGCGTCGCARCTGTCGATGTCCGCATAGGTTCCGGGCTGGCCATCCGCCCCGAAAGACTCCTTCAACGCTGCAGCCGCCGTCGCCGTGCAAAGGCGGGTATTGCCGTCCATGTGGGGAGTGCCAATCCCGGCCTTGCCGAGGACGGCAAGGGCGTAGTATTCCTCGAGGAACAGCTGGCCGCTGGTGTAGAAACCATGGCTGAGGGGTCCCCGTTCCTCCAGCAGCTGCCGGCCCCGCTGGGTGATCCGGTCCATCGCGGTATCCCAGTCGCATTCGATGAGCCGGCCGTTCTCGCGGATCAAAGGCCGTGTGAGCCGGTCTTTCCCGGACATCCCCTGCCAGCTTGCAAAGAGGCCCTTGGGCCCAAGCCGGCCATGGTTGACCAGATCCCCTGCGCGGCCACGGATCCCGACCATGGCGCCGTCCTTTACGGCGATGTCGCACGCGCAGCCGTTGCTGCACAGCACGCAGGCAGATTGAACCCACCGGTCCACGTCGCCCTCGGTGACGGTCGCATCCAGAGCCTGGTCCACCCGCACCGGCCACAGGCCGTCCTTCGGATAGGGGGTTCGTGTGCCCCAAATCTCGGCAATCCGGTCAACCACTCTCATCCTCCTGTTCAGCTGCCCCGCACGTTAGGAGCGGTACCCCTGCAGTCGCCGGACCCGGCACAGCCGGCCGCCCCGGCTGGTGGCGAGACCACGCGGCCATTGAGGTGCGGGTCCCCTTGTAGAAACATCGACCCGAGCACCAGATTTATCAGCATGCTTGGCAGCAGTCCAGTGTTTTCCGAAGAGCCCCGTCCTGGCATCCCACTGCTGTGTTTCGCGCCTCGGGGGTTCCGAGAAGGGACTCGAGAAGGAAGGGGCATTGAATTATAAGTAGACTTATGTTTTCCTGCTTCTAAGTCCTGCCACGGGCTAGACCAGAATCCATGTTCAAAGGGACCACTGACATGGCTGACTCCAGGAAAATTCCGGCTCCGCACGGGCAAATCCGCCAGGCTTTCGAGAACCGGCTTGTCCTTGATTACTTGGATCTCGCTGAGTCCCTGGCGRCACGCTTCGCCGGCCGGGGCCACGAGCGGGAAGACCTGATCCAGGTGGCCTATCTGGGACTCGTCAAGGCGGCTAGGGCGTTCGACGAATCCAGAGGCACCACCTTCCCGGGTTTTGCCGCCCCCACCATCACCGGGGAATTGAAACGCTATCTGCGCGACCGCTGCTGGGTCGTCCGGCCCCCGCGGCGCATACAGCTCCTCCGTGCCGAACTCCTGCGCACTGAGCCGGCCCTGGCGCAGACCCTCGGCCGCACCCCCACTCCTGCGGAGCTGGCGCGGGAACTTGGTGTAACGGTCGAGTCCGTCCTGGAGGCAGCGGCAGCTGTTTCCAGCATGCGCCCCGATTCGCTCGATAGTTCCGACGGCCGCGGTGACGCACCGCCGGCCGCGGAAGAACCGGCGGTGCAGGAGCCGGGATTTGAGCGGCTTGAGGAGGTGATGTGCCTGACCCGGGTCATCGCCGAGCTCTCCGCCCCGGAGAGGGCGCTCTTGTACCGGCGCTATTTTTGCGGGGAGAGCCAAACGGAGTTGGGCAGGAGATTTGGAGTGTCGCAGATGCAAATCTCGCGCCGGCTCTCACGGGTGCTCGTGCAACTGCAGCGGCGGCTCACGGAAACGGAATCTCAGAGCAACCCCAGCCCACGGACCGCTTCGAGCACATCGTGAACAGAGACACCCAAAAGCGCAGGATCCGGGTCCCCGGCAAAGGGGTCGCCGCGCCGCAGTTCGGCTTTGGTCAAGGTGATGTGCGGCCCCGGCGGGGGGCCCCATTCCGCCGGCGTGGCTGGCCCGAAGAGCACAACGGAGGGCCGCCGGTAGGCCGACGCGAGGTGGGCCGCACCCGTGTCAGCCGAGATGACCAGGCGGGCGCCGGCAATCAGAGCCGCGAATTCCCCTAGCGGTTGGCGGCCGGCAAGGACGGCATCGGCCCGGAACCGGGCCCCGCTGGCAACTTCCGAGGCGCGGCCCCGCTCCGCGGCGCTGCCTGTGAAGAGCACGCTGTGCCCGGCGTCCCGCAGGAGTCCAGCAACCTCGGCGAACCGTCCGGCAGGCCACAACCGGCTGCCGTAGGCAGCGCCCACATGGACCACTGTGGCCCCCGGCTGCGGCGTCGGGACGGCCGGGGCGGCCAGGCGCAGATCCTCGGCGTCGGCGTCGATTCCATGCCATTGCAGTAGCCGCGTCCAGCGTTCGCGCTGGTGGATGCCCTCCACCCAAGCCGGCCCGGAACCAGCACCGGCGCCCGCTTCGTGGGCGATCACCCGGTTGGCCAGGAGCGCTTCAATCCGGGATTGGCTCTCGGGGCCGCGGCCGTGGAGGTTTACCGCAACGTCCACGCTCCCGGGTTTCAGTGCCAGTGGCTCATTTAGCCCTTCCGCCGTCAACAGTTCAAAACCCCCGACCAGCTCTACCGCCTCGCCGAGCCAGCTCGGTGCCGCGTACAGCCGGCGGTGGTTGGGGTACGCGCGGCTCAGGGCGTGCAGAGCCGGGACGGCAACCAGCAGATCGCCGAGCTGCAGCGCCCGTAGGACCAGCAGTACCGGCCTTCCATCTTCTCGAAATCCGCCCATCGTGGCCGCCCTTCCGAGTTCGCCTGATTTCGGATTTTAGTCCGGAGATGGACCCGCCGGGCGTTTAGCTGGACTGATATCGGGGAACAAGGCACTTATGGGACCTTTTGCCCGACCACCGCTGAGGGCCGTACTGTTCGATCGGGACGGCACCCTGATCCGTGACGTGCCATACAATGGCGATCCCAAGTTGGTGGAACCGATGCCTCACGCCAGGGACGTGCTGCAAACCCTTCGGTCCATGGGAATTGCCGTAGGCGTCGTGAGCAACCAATCGGGGATAGGCCGCGGGATCCTGACCACGGAGCAGGTTGCAGCGGTCAATCTTCGGGTTGAGCAGCTCCTGGGACGATTCGATGTCTGGGAACTGTGTCCGCACCGGCCCGAGGACGGCTGCTACTGCCGGAAGCCGGCACCCTTCATGATTTGCGGGGCGTGCCGCCGGTTGGGAATCACTACCGCCGAGGCCGCGTACATTGGCGACATTGGAGCTGACGTTGAGGCGGCCCGCGCGGCGGGTGCCCGCGGCGTCATGGTCCCCACGCCCCTGACACGACCGGCGGAAGTTGACGCTGCTCCAGAGGTCGCTGTGGATCTTCGTTCCGCGTTGTGCCTTTTGATGAAGGCACCGTCCGGGCGGGCCGCCTCGTGAGCCGCGTCCTGGTGGCTCGGCTGGACGGGGTCGGCGATGTCCTGCTGGCGGGGCCAGCGATCCGCGCAGTCGCGCACGGACGGCATCCGGATGGCGGGGCGCCGAACGATGTCATCCTGTTATGTGGCCCCCAAGGAGAACCAGCTGCGTCCCTCCTGCCTGGCGTGTCCGAGGTCTACAGCTGGAGTTGCCCGTGGATCGTGAAGCCTGCTCCACGAGTAGCTGGGCCCCATCTGGAAGCCCTGACATCGTTCGTGAGGGACTCCAGGGTCACCGAGGCCGTCATTTTGACTTCCTTCCATCAGTCTCCCTTGCCGCTGGCCTTGTTGCTGCGGCTTGCCGGAGTCGGACGGATCACGGGAGCTTCAGTGGATTATGCCGGCACTCTGATGGACGTTCGGCTCAGGCCCGGTGAGGATTTTCCCGAAGACCAGCCTGAAGCCGAACGTGCGCTCGGCATCGCCCAGGCAGCCGGCTTTACCTTGCCCCGCGGAGATTCCGGGAAGCTCCGGGTGCAGGATTATCCCGATGTCCGGGATCTTGTGGGGGAGGAGCCCTATGTCGTGGTCCACCCCGGGGCGTCCGCCTCCGCACGGGCGTGGCCCCMGTTGCATCACGCCGCGGCCGTAGAACTGCTCGAAGGGGCAGGACACCGGGTAGTGGTGACAGGAGGGCCCGGAGAAACGGGCCTGACGGCAACAGTCGCCGGCCCATCCGCCTTGGACCTGGGCGGCCGCACGGACCTGAGGGCCCTAGCCGGTGTGCTTGCCGGAGCCGAAGCCCTGGTTACCGGAAACACAGGGCCCGCTCACCTCGCCGCCGCTCTGGGTACACCGGTGGCATGCCTGTTCTCGCCCGTGGTGCCCGCGATCCGATGGGCCCCCTACGGCGCGCCCCTGGAGATCCTCGGCGACCAGAACGCACCTTGCAAACTCAGCCGTGCCACTGAGTGCCCGGTCCCGGGCCATCCTTGCCTGTCGACTGTGGCTCCCGAACAGCTCGTGGATGCAGTGGAACGACTGATCGGCGGCGTGTCCTCGCTATCCACCCGCCGAAAGGTGCGTCACCCATGAGAATCCTGCTCTGGCACGTACATGGATCCTGGACGGACGCGTTCGTCCGCGGCGCCCATGAGTACCTCCTGCCGGTCCTGCCCGAACGGGGGCCATGGGGTATGGGCCGGGCAGGCCGGCCCTGGCCGACCTCTGTCCGCGAAGTCCGGCTCGACGACCTTGATGCCGACAGTGTGGATGCTGTGGTGCTGCAACGGCCGGAGGAACTGGGCGAGGTGACCCGCGTCTTGGGCCGACGGCCCGGGAAAGATCTGCCGGCAGCCTATGTAGAGCACAACACACCCAAGGGGAACGTGCCGAATTCGGTGCATCCGCTGGCAGACCAGCAGTTCATCCCCATAGTCCACGTCACGCATTTCAATGAACTGTTCTGGGATAACGGCGCCGCGCCCACGCTCGTGATTGAGCACGGCATCCCTGATCCCGGGCATACCTACACCGGGGAGATTCCGGAGCTGGCAGCCGTCATCAACGAGCCCGTCCGGCGGTGGCGGGTGACCGGCTCGGACCTCCTGGACCGCTTTACTGCGGCGGCGCCCTTGCGGGTATTTGGCATGGGCGCCAACGGGTTGCGGGCCGCCGTCGCGTTGCCGCCCCAAAGGCTCACGATCTGCGGAGATCTGCCCACGCCCGAGCTGCACCGGGAAATGTCCCGTTGCCGCGTCTACCTCCACCCCTTCCGCTGGACCTCTCTTGGCCTGGCACTTCTCGAGGCCATGCACCTCGGCATGCCCGCAGTAGCGCTGGCGACGACAGAGGCGATACGCGCACTGCCGCCGGAAGCGGGAGCGATCTCAACCGACGTCGACGAACTCGTGCGCACCGCGAGGGTGCTCATCGAGGACCCGCAGGAAGCAAGACGGCGTGGTGACATTGCCCGCGAGGTGGCCCTGGACCGGTATGGCCTCCAGGCCTTCCTCGCTGCCTGGGATGTCCTGCTGGGGGATGTGACCGACCCGCGCTTCCGCACCGGCCGGCTCCTTAGTCCAACTCAAGAAGGGAAGAACCAGTGAAAGTTTCAATGGTTTCCGAGCACGCCAGCCCCCTGGCCGCCCTCGGCGGAGTTGATGCAGGTGGGCAGAACGTCCACGTGGCGGCCCTGTCGGCCGCCCTGGCGAGGCGCGGCCACAACGTCACGGTGTACACCAGGCGGGACTCAGCGGACCTGCCGGGCAGGGTCCGGATCTCCCCGCGGCTGGAAGTGGTCCACGTCCAGGCCGGCCCATCAATTCCGGTACCCAAGGACGAACTCCTTCCCTTCATGGGGGAACTGGCGAACGGATTGGCACGCGATTGGGAGCGGCGCCCACCTGATCTGGTGCACGGGCACTTCTGGATGTCCGGCGTGGCAGCACTTGACGCGGCGCGGCGCAAGCCGGGCGGCAGCGCCCACCTCCCGGTGCTCCAGACCTTCCACGCCCTCGGCACAGTCAAACGCCGCCATCAGGGCCGAGCGGACACCAGCCCCGTTGAGAGGCAATGGCTGGAGCCGTCTGTCGGCCAAGGTGCCGACCGGATCATCGCCACGTGCTCCGACGAAGCCTTCGAGCTCAAAGCGATGGGGATTCCTCCGGAGAAGATCTCGATAGCCCCATGCGGGGTCGATCTGGATCTCTTTACCGGTTCCGGACCCGCCGACAAACGCAACAGGACCCACCGAATCCTGTCTGTCGGACGTCTTGTGCCCCGAAAGGGCGTCGACGTGGTCATCCGGGCACTGCCGCTGCTGATGGACGCCGGATTTGCCGACGTCGAACTCCTGATCGTTGGCGGCGGAGGCGATGCCACAGCGACTGAGTCAGACGCCGAAGCCCGCCGCCTGCTGGCCATCGCTGCGGAACTCGGTGTCCGGGAGCACGTCATCTTCCGTGGACAAGTGCCCCGGGAGGCCATGCCGGAGATCTTCCGCAGCGCAGACGCCGTCGCGTGTACGCCGTGGTACGAACCGTTCGGCATCGTGCCCCTCGAAGCCATGGCTTGCGGCGTCCCGGTGGTCGCCTCGGCCGTGGGCGGCCTCAGGGACACCGTAGTGGACGGCGGCACTGGCCTGCACGTTCCGCCTTTGGACCCCGGGGCCACCGCTGCTGCGCTCGCCCGGCTGCTGTCCGATAAGGGGCTGCGGGAGGAGCTGGGCCGCGCAGGCCAGCAGCGCGCACGGGCCCGCTACAGCTGGGACCGGGTGGCGGCCGAGACTGAGAAGGCCTATCTGCAGACCCTCACCGGAAACGCTACGGCCCGGCGGCTGGGCGCCGCCGGCCAAGTGCACGCCGCGGAAGGAGCAGTGCTGTGACTATCGAGCCGCCGCTTACGCAGGCACAAATCACATCCCGATCGGTCCCGTGGGCCGGCCTGGTGTCGTCGGCGGTTCATGGTGGCGAAAGCGCGGACACCAAGACTCGTCCTGACTCGGTCGCAGCAGTCCAGGCGCACCTGGGATGTGTGTTGCCGTCCCTGGAATCGTTACTGAKCCAGTCCCCGACACTGGCTGCCTGGGGCGAGGAACTTGCCCGGCGGCTGCTGGGCGGAAACCGCCTGCTTGCCGCCGGGAACGGCGGTTCCGCGGCGGAGGCCCAGCATCTCACGGCCGAGCTGGTGGGACGTTTCGAYGCCGAAAGGGCGCCGTTCTCCGCCATTTCGCTGCACGCCGAGACCTCCGCGGTGACAGCCATCGCCAATGATTACGGCTTCGAGGAGCTGTACGCCCGGCAAGTGCGGGCGCACGGCCGCCCCCGGGACATCCTGATGCTGCTGTCCACAAGCGGAAAAAGCCCCAACCTCCTCCGCGCGGCCGAGGCTGCCGCCCGGGTGGGCGTCACGACGTGGGCTATGACCGGCAGGGGGCCGAACCCCCTGTCGCTCAGTTGCGATGAAGCGATTGCCATCGACGGGCCCGCAGCCAACGTCCAGGAGTGCCATCTGATCGCCTTGCACGCAATGTGTCGGGCGTTCGACGCCGAGATCCATCGACTGGACCGGCACGACCAGCAGCAACGGGGCAGGCGATGACGATCGCGGTGGTGGGTGACGTGCTGCTCGACGTTGACCTTGACGGTTCGGCGACCCGGCTCTGCCCGGACGGGCCGGTGCCCGTCGTGGACGTCGCGGCCGTCAGAGCGAGAGCCGGGGGTGCCGGGCTCGTGGCCCGGATGCTGAGCAATGACGGCCACCAGGTGTGCCTCGTGACCGCACTCGGCCGGGACGAACCAGGCCATCGGCTTCTGGAACAGCTGAGCGGCATCACCGTGGTCGCCGGCCCGTCAGGAGCGCCGACCCCGGTCAAGACCCGCCTTCGGGCAGGAGGGCACCCGGTGGCCCGGTTTGACGAAGGTTGCCAGTGCCGGCCGCTGCCGGAAGTGACGCCAGACATGCTCCAGGCACTGGAGGGAGCCGGGGCCGTGGTCGTGGCGGACTACGGCCGCGGCCTGACGTCGAACCGTGCCCTGCGCACTGCACTCGAACGCCTCGCCCGGGACATCCCCGTCATCTGGGATCCGCACCCGGCCGGAGCCGATCCTGTTCCAGGGGTCGCCGTCGTGACACCAAACCACTCCGAGGCCTCCAACATCGCGGCCGCCCTGAGGGCCAGGGAGTCGGCGGCTCCGTTCCCGGAGGCAGGGACGGACTCGACGGCGGGGACCGGTGAACTCGCGGGCAAGCTGTTGCGGCATTGGCGCAGCAGGGCCGTCCTCGTCACACAGGGCGGACAGGGAGCGACCCTCGTACGGGAGTCGTCACCCGCGCCTGTTCAGCTCCCGGCGCCGCGGACCGCTGTGGCTGATGCTTGCGGTGCGGGCGACAAGCTCGCGGCCAGTCTGGCGGTCCACCTTATGGCCGGAGGGGGGCTCGAAGATTCCTGCCGTCGAGCGGTCCGCRAGGCCTCTTCATTCCTGGCTACAGGCGGCGTTGCCGCCCTGCMGTCGGCGCCTCCGCCACTTCCCTTCCCGGTACAGGAAACTGACCCGCTGGACAGGGTCCGTAGGGTGCGGCAAAACGGTGGAACCGTGGTTGCGACCGGCGGGTGCTTCGACATCCTGCACGCCGGACACGCCCGCACCCTCGCAGCAGCCAGAGCCCTGGGCGACTGCCTCGTCGTCTGCCTGAACTCAGATGCCTCGGCCCGCCGCATCAAGGGGGCAAGCCGTCCCATCATGGGCGAACACGACAGGTCCGAGCTGCTGCTTTCCCTCGAAAGCGTCGACGCCGTAGTGGTGTTTGACGAGGACACCCCGGAACGGTGCCTTGAACGGCTGCGCCCGGACATCTGGGTGAAGGGCGGTGACTACGACGCAGAACAACTGCCCGAGTCCGCCTTGGTGGAGAGCTGGGGAGGCCGGTGCCTTACCGTTCCCTACCACCCTGCCCGCTCCACGACCCTGCTCGCCGCGGCGCTCGCCCGCGTGGGCTGACCCAGCGGCAAATGGTCAGATCATCTGAATCCAATTCCCGTGAATCCAAACCGGCCAGGTATTGGCCGCTAATGAAAGGAACACCATGAAAAGGTTTAGCCCACCTGCCCCATCCACGCCCGGCAGGGTCGTGGTGAGCGGAGGGGGATCAGGACTTGGTGCCGCCGTCGTCAACGCCGTGCTCGACGCCGGCGGGACGCCGTTCGTCCTCGACCGCGATGTCCGGAACGTGTCCGCGGCGAAGGCCCTCGAAGTCGATGTTGCCGACCGGGCAGCGGTGACGGCCGCCATTGCGCAGGCCGCGGAGGCCCTGGGAGGATTGGACGCGGTGGTGACAGCGGCAGGAATTGACCGGTGCGGAAAGCTCGAGGACGTCCCGGCAGACGACTGGGAACAGGTCATCTTCGTCAATCTCCTCGGTACAGTCTCGGTGGTGCGGGCGGCCCTGCCGTACCTGAAATCCTCCCGCGGCCGGGTTGTCACGGTGGCCTCGACGTTGGGGTTGCGGGCGCTGCCGGAGGCTTCGGCATACTGCGCGTCCAAGTTCGGCGTCATCGGATTCAGCCAGGCGCTTGCCGCGGAGACGGGTGCAGAGATCGGCGTGACCACGCTGATCCCGGGCGGGATGAATACCCGCTTCTTCGACGACCGGGCCGAGAAGTACAAGCCCCAGGACGGTTCGCGCCTGAACGATCCGGCCAGGGTGGCGCAGGCCGTGATGTTTGCACTTTCCCAGCCTCCGGGTTGTGAAGTCCGCGAGTTGCTCATCTGCCATGCGCAAGAGGAGTCCTGGCCGTGAACCACCGCACGTCCGCGTAAACATCCGCCRGACTGATTCCCGCCAGGAGGGAGGTATCGTGCTCGCAGCGCGGCGCCGTCCATCCCACCTGGGTGAGGTCGGCGCCGCATTGTGGGCACCGCGTCACCCATGACAGATGGATGCGGTGCAGGCTTCGGCCCAGCGGCCCTGCGTTGATCAGGTTGCCAACCCAGTACAAGCCCACCGTCGGCGTCCCCAGGGCCTGGGCCAGATGACGGGGGCCGCTGTCATTGCCCAGCAACACAGCACAGCTGTCCAACAACGCCGCCAAGGCGCCCAGGCTGAGTGTGCCGGCCAGTGAGATGACCCGGTCTGAGCCGGCCGCCGTCACGACCCCGTCAGCGAGTTGCCGTTCGTCCGCGGTGCCCACTACCACCACACGGCAGCCATCGGCGGCGCAGGCCGCCGCCACCTCGCCGAACCTCTCCGCCGGCCAGCGCCGGCGGGGATCCATGGCGCCGGGATGGACAGCCACAACAGGGGTTGCCGGGCTGTCGCGGAGGCGATCAAGGAATTCCTTGACCTTGGACAGGTGCTGGTCCTGTGGCCGCAGCCTGGCTTCCAGGTCAACCGGGGGAGCGCCGGCCAGTCCCGCCACCTCCAGCCCCCGAAGCGGCTCGTGCTGGTAATAGGCGTAGGGGACGCTACGCTCCAGTGGCGCAGCGTCGGCCGTCCGCGTTCCCACGGTGTGGCGGGCCCCCAAGCGCAGGAGGAACGGATTGGAGTAGCGGCCGCCGCCATGGAGCTGAACTGCGAGATCGAACTCCTCGTCCCGCATGGAGGCCAGGAAGGCGTCGATCGCTGCGGGGTCTTGCCTGCCGGGCCTCAAGCCTTCAACGATGGGCAGCACCCGGACGTCTCTGACCGGCCCCAGGGTGCCGCCCAGCAGTTCAGTGTGGACGGGGGTCCCCAGCATCGTGACACTTGCCCCGGGGTACGCCGCGACGAGCGCCGACACTGCCGGCAGGGCAAACAGCAGATCACCCAGCCCGCCGCCCCGCAGGACCGCGATCCGCGAGACCTTCGGAAATTTTTTCAGCACCGGCCCGACGCCCCAGCCCGCTATGTCAGCTCCGCCGAATTCCGCCCTGAGGTCCGCCACCACCCGTCCTGTCCTGTCCGTCCGGTGCACATGTGTGGGGCCACCATAAGTCCCGGACGCAACCTTTGGCTACATTTCGCCCCGCAAGCAATCGTCCGGTTTCCGCGGACCGGCACTGGATGTTCGGGAACGTGAAACTGTCCGTGGCTGCAGGGTGTAGATGCCCCGGCACGAGGGTATGGGTCTACGTAAGAGTGATCTCCCGCCCGGACCGTGACCGGGCAGTTTGCATTCAAACCACAGGGCCGCMGGAAAGGAACAACATGCCAGCGATCGTGCAGATCAGACTTTGCGGGGTGAAGCCGTGACCCGCCCGCGCCCGCAGGATGGCGACGAGCGCCGGGGCGGCCTCTCGGACCAGCGCGGCCTGACCGGCTGGCTGCCCCGACGGCTGGCGGCGGCTGAGCCTTCCATCACCGTCATCGGCGATGTGATGCTCGACGGCTGGTGGTCGGGATCCATTGACCGGCTCTGTCGTGAGGCGCCCGCCCCGGTCGTGGAAGTCGGCCAGCGGAAATTCTCTCCGGGCGGCGCCGCCAACACCGCCATGAACCTGACCGCCCTCGGGGCCAAGGTACGACTGGCAGGGCTAACGGGGCGCGATGATGCCTCGGCCGAGCTGCTCCGCCAATTAGGGGACAGTGGCGTGGACGCCACCTACGTGGACCAGGTGGCCGGTCTGACCACAACCACCAAAATCCGGATCAGCAGCGGCGGCCAAATTCTGCTCCGGCTCGACGAAGTCGCAGGTGAGACCCCGGCGGAGGCCTTGAGCCGACTGGCACAATGTATCCCTCAATTGCTGCAAGACCAGGACGCAGTGGTCCTGTGTGACTACGGAGCCGGGGCGCTCAGCGGAGCGGTACGGAGCGCCCTGTTTGACGTGCTGCCGGGACGCTCGGATCTTCTGCTGGTCGTGGACGCGCATCAGCCACGCGCCTGGGCCGGACTGAAACCGGACCTGGCCACCCCGAACGCCCTGGAAGCTGCCGCCATGCTCGGCGTTAAGCTCACCGCCGGACCCGAGCGGGCGGCCGCCGTCGTCGATCACCGCAACGAGCTGCTGGAGGCGGCCGGCGCGGAGGCGGTAGTTGTGACGCTGGATCGCGAAGGGACGGTTCTGTTGCCCAAATCCGGGGAAGTCCACCGGACCTGGGCACGTCCCGTCCAGGAGGCGCAAGCATCCGGCGCAGGCGACACTTTCGTTGCCGCGCTGACAGTTGCCCGGGCGGCGTCACTGCCGCTGACCACCAGCGTTGATCTTGCCCAGGCCGCCGCCGACGTTGCGGTGCACCGTCCGGGAACTTCGGTGTGCAGTACTGAGGATCTCAGCCGTCACCTTGAGGGGTTCACCGGTGCCGCCCTCGACGCCGACGAGCTCGCCCGGCAAGTGCGCCGGCACCGTGAGGAGGGACGCCGCGTGGTTCTCACCAACGGGTGCTTCGACGTCCTGCACCGCGGCCACACCCGTTACCTCAATCAAGCCAAACAGTTGGGCGATGTCCTGGTGGTGGCTCTGAACAGCGACGAATCCGTCAGCCGGTTGAAAGGGCCCGGACGACCCATTAACACCATCACAGACCGTGCCGCTGTGATTGCCGCCCTTAGCTGCGTGGACTATGTCACAGTTTTCKACACTCCCACGCCCATTCCCCTGCTCAAGAGGATCCGTCCGGAGATCTACGCAAAGGGCGGCGACTACAGCCCCGAAATGCTGGCAGAAACCTCCGTCGTGGAGCGCTATGGCGGCCGGGTGGCGATCCTGGACTACGTTCCTGAACAGTCCACCACTGCGGTGGTGGACCGGATCCGCAGCTTCGACGGCACACCCCGCAGCAAATCCCCCGACCATGCCGGGGACACAGCCGGTCCGCAGACGACCATCAGTCCGATCACAGAGGGGAAATTGCGATGAAGAAGAGCGCCGATTCCGAAGATACAGCTGCCAGCCATTCCTTGTCCGCATACTTGCACAGCCATCTGACCGCCGCCAGCGCGGGGGAGCGTCTCTTCGAGCAGGCCGCCAAGTCCTGGCGGGACACGTCCCATGCCGGCGAAGTCGGCAGGCTCGCAGCCGAGGTGAGTGAAGACAAACGGGCGCTGGAAGAAATCTGCGAACAACTTCATTCGAGCATGCCTGCCTACAAGAAGCCCGTTGCCTGGGCCGGGGCGCAGGTTGCCGCCCTCGATCCGCTCAACCCGCTGCATTCCATCGAGGGAGCCAAAGGGCAACTCGAGCTTGAGTCGCTGATCTCAGCCGTCACCGGAAAACTGCTGCTCTGGAAGACACTCCGGGTGCTGTCACGTGAAGACAAGCGCATCGACCCGGACCGCATGGAACAGCTAAGCAACCGCGCGGCGGCCCAAATTCGGGCCCTGGAGACATTGCTGCTGGACACTTGCCGGACCAGACTCGCGCCTGCCGCGAAGCCGTGAGCATTCCGGAACCGTGAGCATCCAAAGCGCCGGCAGCACCTGGGCTGTGATCCGCCCACGCGATGCCCAGCATCTCGCGCTGCAAACCCTGCGTGCTTAAACTTTTAGTATCGTCGCTGGCGACCGGCCCGCGGCGGAACCATCGGAGGACCATCATGGGAGCGGGAGACAAGATCCAGAACGCCGCCGAGAATCTCGGTGGCAAGAGCAAAGAAGCGGCCGGCAAAGCTACCAACGACCCGGCGCTGGAAGCCGAAGGCAAAGGGGACCAAGTCAAAGCTGACCTGAAGCAGGCCGGCGAAAAGGTCAAGGACGCCTTCAAGAAGTAATGATTCCGGGAACGACGCGAGCACACCGGCGGGCGCACTTGTGACCTGCTTCCGCAAGTTGGAGTGGGTTCGAGGCCTGCGCCCGCCGGGAGGTGTGCCGGATCAGGCCAGGTTGGGCGCGCTGGCCAGAATGTAATCCGTAGCGGCCGGTCCGGTCATAGTCAGGCGGTTGTCCGCAGGATTGRTCCGGTGTTCCTTCAGTGCCGCCCAGAGGGACCGGGCGGGCTGTGGCCGGTCCTGGTTTATCAGGCACCAACTCGTGTAGAGGCCGTAGAGCTCCTCCTTCCCTAATCCGGTGTCGGACTCGCGGCCAGTGGCGAGAGCTTCGCTAAGGAACCGGTCAAAGTGGGTGGTGGTCATGTCAGTTCCTTTCCTGCAGTTGCTCGTGGCCGGCCCCTCGGTTTCAGCTTGGCTGACTTCGTTGTTCCGGATCCGGCCTGGGATGTGGTGAGAATTCTGCCCGGTGGGCGACGCCCCCGCCTGGGCTGGGCGCCGTCGCTCAATTCCCTGCTTGGCTGACTGCTTTCCTGACGGCGTCAGTGTGGAGGCAGTCAGGCGCTGATCTCCTGGGCCTGGTCACTACTGGTCTCGATTTGGATCCGGCGGGGTTTTGCCTTTTCGGCGATGGGGATCCGTAGCAACAGCACGCCCGCGTCGTAGCTGGCCTTCWCCGCCTCGGCGTCCAGGGCCTGTGT
>NZ_JBFTZL010000068.1:0-17970 GCF_056406825.1 Arthrobacter sp. P1_A5
CGACGCCGTCGCGCTCACCGCCGCGGCGGCGGCCGCCCGGGACCGCGCGCTGGTCCCGCCGGAACCCGAACCTGTCCCAAGCCGGCTCCTGGACGAGCTCGCCGCCCGACGCCGGAAGGTGCGGCGCCGGTGGACGTCGGCGGTGGCCGCGGCGGCCGCCGCATGCCTGGGGCTGGGGATCTTGGCCGGTCCGCTGCTGAACCAACCCGCCAAACCGGACGCGAGCTATTCCGTTGCGGCCAGCAGCGGGTTGGAAGTCACGGTGGGGCTCGTCAAGAAAACCTGGGGCACCGAACTGGCGGTGGACGGCCGCAGCCTGCCCGTCGCCGGGACCCTCTCACTCTGGGTAAAGGACCGTGACGGCGGCGTGGACCGCGCCTGCGCGTGGACGGCCACGCCCACCGGCAGAGTCCGGATCACCGGGGCGACGCCGGTGCAGCTGGCCAGGATCGCCAGTGTCGAGATGCGCGATGAGCAGCAGCAGACCGTTGCTGTCATCGCCGTGCCCCAGGGGTAGCCCACTCCTGGGGCGCGGCGGTCCGTTCGGTCCGGGAGCCGGCAACGGGCGCGGGCCTACATTTTCGCGAGCTTGGCCCGCACCGCCATGTAGATGCCGTAACAGATCAGGCCTACGCCCACTGCGGCCAGCAAGTACACGCCGAACGGCTGCTCCCGCAGGGCCTTCAGGCTGCCGTCGAGCCCGGTTGACTCTTCGGGGTGTGCCTTCACCGTGGCGATGATGATGAGCAGGCCCACCAGCAGCAGGGCAAAGCCCTTGGCAACGTAGCCCACCATGCCGATCACCGTCACTGCGGTGCGCGCCTGCGGCTGGGACGGCATGCGCAGGTATTTGATGAAGGACTTCTTGAAGCCGCGGATCGCGTAGACGATCCCGGTGACGGCTACCGCGGCGCCGATGATCACCAGGAGTGCAACGCCGCCCGGTGCCTTCATGAGGTTTACGGTCATGTCGGAAGTCGACTCGCGGTTGTCGGAGCCGGCCCCGGTGGCGACCGACGCGAGCGTCAGGGCGAACGCGGTGTACACCACGGCCTGCAGGGCTGCCTTGAGTTTCTTGCCGACCTTTTTCTTGGTCGGCAGGTGCCCGAAATCGAAAATGGCGTCGGACGCCTGCCAGATGGCCAGCGCCACGCAGGCGGCAAACGATGTCCAGAGCAGCAACGGCCCCGCCGGCTGCCGGGCGAGCTCTTCCACCGCGCCGCTGACATCGGCCTGGCCCTGACCGCCCATGGCAAGCCGGATCGCGACCAGCCCGATGAGGAAGTGCAGCAACCCCGACACGGCGAACCCGGCCCGCGCTGCGATTTCGAGGGGCTTCGAATTGGTGACGTCCTCGGCGACGTCAGCAGCGTCGTTCAATTCTCGTTTGATGATCGTGTCCTTAGTACTACCCAGCGTGGTTCGTTCCGTAATCGTGCCACGCGAAGCCGCTCAACAAAAGACACCCGCGCGCCGGGGTGCCTAAATTCGGCGGTAGCTGAGGTCGAAGATCAGGCGGCCGGCTTCGTGCGCCTTGTTTTCGAAACTGGTCAGAACACGGCCCTCAAACCGCGGCGCCCACCCGCCGGTCCCGTCGACGCCCTCGTTGGGTCCGGTGTGCTCGGTGCTGACCGGCGCCCGGCCTTCCTTGACCGGTGCTCCGCCCACTCGGGACTCGACGCCGGATTCCCACACCTGGGTCAGGGGGCTGTCCGCGCCGGCGCGCTCGCCCTGGTGCAGGTTCTCGAACTCCGCCGAGCCCGCCATGACCTCGCGGACGTGAACGGCGTAGTTGGACCAGTCGGTCGCGATCCGGAAGATGCCGCCGGGCTTGATGGCCCGGGCGGCGAGATCAGCGAACGCCGGTTGAATGAGGCGGCGCTTGTGATGCCGGGACTTGTGCCATGGATCCGGGAAGAACACCCATAGTTCCGTGACGGAGCCGGCCGGGAGCATGGTGGCGAGCACCTCAGGGGCGTTCGCCTCGACAACCCGCACGTTGCTCAGTCCGCGGCTGTTGATTTTGATCAAGGTGTTGGCCAAGCCGGGGGTGTAAACCTCCACGGCCAGGAAGTCCTTGTCCGGGTTTTGCTCGGCGGCGTGGCAAACGGCGTCGCCCAGTCCGGAGCCAATCTCGACAACCAGCGGAGCCGTGCGGCCGAATTCGGCCTCTGCGTCGAACACATAGTCCGGGTGGACGGAGGTGTTTGCGACATGGCGGGGGACCTCAACCGCCCAACGGTCCGAGTGTTCCTCCCAGGCCGCCTGGCGTCGGCCCTGAAGGCGCGTGCCGCGGCGCACAAAGCTCACCGGACGGCCCCCATAGGTGCCGAACGAGGCCTGGCTGCCGGGGGTCACGGGGCGCGGCAACTGGCTCTGGTCCGGGGCGCCGGACTCCGGGTTTGCCTGCAGGCCGGGGGATTCTGGGGATTCGCTCATCCCTTCCAGAATAGTTGAGTTCGCCGGGCCGGGCCGCCCGGGGATCCCGCGGCCGCCCCGGCGGGCCGGCCGCGGAGGTGGGGTTGAGCCGCTGAGGGAGGGGTGAAGGGAAGGGGTGAAGACGCGGGGCTGCAAGAATGGGGCGGGTGACCTCAGCTGGGAAAACTGACGAGTTGGACCATTCGGCCGGCGCCGTTCTCCGGGACGGCCCCGCCGGGCCGCCCCGCGCGGCCGGCCGCCGGCAGCTCGCGTATTTGGGGATCTGCCTGGTCCTGATCGGGCTGAACCTCCGCACAGTCTTTTCGAGCTTCGCTGCGGTACTGCCGGAGGTGACGGCCGACGCCGGGCTTCCGGCCTGGGCGGTCATGGTGCTCACCACCGTCCCGGTGACGCTGCTGGGGGTGTTCGCTCCGCTCGCCCCTGGKCTGGCACGCCGGTTCGGGGCCGAACGGGTGCTGCTCGGTGCCATGGCGGTGCTCACTGCCGGGCTGCTGCTGCGGCCCGTGGAGCTGCCGGCGGCCGGCCACCTTCCGGCTCTGCTCGCCGGGACCGCCGCGTGCGGTGCCGCGATTTCACTGTGCAACGTGCTGCTGCCGGGCGTGGTCAAGCGTGACTTCCCGCATCGCTTGGGCCTCATGGGCGGCCTCTACACCACCGCGATCTGTGCCTCGGCCGCGCTCGGTGCCGGCTTCACGTTCCCGGTCTTCCGCGCGAGCGGGGAATGGACGGCGGCGCTCTGGTTCTGGGCGCTGCCGGCCGGCGTCGTCCTTCTGCTGTTCCTGCCGCCGGCGCTCCGGGCCCGTCCCGGCGGGGCGGCGCGGCCGGCCGGCGGCGTCAACGTCTGGCGTTCCGCCGTGGCCTGGCAGGTGACCGGGTTCATGGTCCTGCAGGCCATGATGTCCTTCAGCGTCTTCGCCTGGCTGGCGCCGATCCTGCGCGAACGCGGGGTGGACGGCGGCACGGCCGGCCTGATCGTCTCGGCCTCGATTGTGCTGCAGATGTTGGGCTCGCTGTTCGCGCCGGCGCTGGCCACCAGGTTCCGGGACCAGCGTGCCCTCAACACGGCGGTGGCGCTCATGACCGGCGCTGGCTTCGCGCTGAGCATCTTCGGGCCTGTGGAACTCCTGTGGCTGTGGACCGGGCTGCTCGGCCTGGGGCAGGGAAGCCTGACCGCCGCCGCGCTGACGCTGATCATGGTCCGCACCAGGGACGGGCACACCGCGGCCCACCTTTCCGGGATGATGCAGGGCGTGGGCTACGGGATTGGCTCCAGCGGCACGCTCCTGGTCGGCCAGCTGCACCAGTTCACCGGATCCTTTGCCGCGGCGGGTGTGCTGTTCATGCTGGTGGGCTCTCTTGCAGCGGTGTTCGGGTACCGGGCCGGGCGCGACCGCTACATCGGCGACTGACCCTTCCCCCTGCAAAAACGGGATGAGCCATCAGTTGTGGCTGTCCTGAACCCTCCAGAACAGCCACAACCGATAGCTCAACCGGCCCGGACCGGATCAGAGCGTGAGGTCCTTGCCCTTCGTCTCCGGGATGGTGAAGACGCAGGCCGCGGAGATCGCGAGCAGCAGCACGGCGTACACATTGAACAGCTGCGGCATCTGCACCGTGGTGCCGAGCCACTGCTGCAGATAGGGCGCGGTTCCGCCGAACACGGCCACGCAGATCGAGTAGGGCACTCCGACGCCCACGGTGCGGATGCTGGTGGGGAACAGCTCGGCGTAGACGGCCGGGACGATCGCCGCGCTGGCGGCGATGAAGATCAGCATGACGGACATGCTGACGGCCAGCTGCCAGGCGGAATCCTTCAGCAGGGCGGTCATCGGGAAGTGCATGATGCCTGCGCCGATCGCACCGGCCCACAACACTTTCTTCCGTCCGATCCGGTCCGCCAGCTTGCCCCAGAAGGGCAGCGCCGCGATGAACACGATGTTGCCGATCACGCCGGCCCACAGGGCCTCGCCCCGGTCGATCTTCAGGGCGGTGGTGGCGTAGCTGGGGGCGACGACACCCCAGATGTAGTAGATCACGGTCAGGCCGACCGTCAGGCCGATCACCTGGAGGGCCTGCTTGCGGTGGCGGACGATCTGCGGCCAGATCGGAGCGCGCTTCTCCGTCGCGGCCTCACCCTCGAAAACGTCCGTTTCGTGCAGCCGGGACCGCATGATCAGCGCGTAGAGACCCATGGCCGCGCCGATCAGGAACGGGATGCGCCAGCCCCACGCGTTCATGAGTTCAGTGCTCAGCGTCATGTTCAGCACGGCACCGAGCAGGGTTCCGAACAGGATGCCCACGGTGCCGGAGGTGTAGATCAGCGTGGCCCAGAAGCCGCGGTGTTCCTTCGGCGCCATTTCGGACAGGTACGTCTGCGACGACGGCAGCTCGCCGCCGTGGGCCAGGCCCTGGATCAGGCGCGCCACCAGGAGCGTGAGCGATGCCCAGACGCCGACGGCCGCGAACGTCGGAGCGATGCCGATCATCAGGCTGCCCACCGACGCCAGCCCCACGGCCAGGGTCATGGAAGCCTTCCGGCCGATCCGGTCACCGATCCAACCGAACAGGAAGCCGCCGAAAGGGCGGGCAACGAAGCCGACGGCGAAAATCGCCAGCGTGGACAGCACCGCGGACGCAGGATCCGACTTGCTGAAAAGCTGGCTGGCGATGAACGGCGTGAACGTGGCGTAGATCGCCCAGTCATACCATTCGACGGCATTGCCGATGCCGGTGCCGACGAGCGTCTTGCGGGTGGATGTTCGGGTTGCCGCCGGCGTGATCGTGGCTGCAGTCATGGTCTTCTCCCTCGGGGGTGCGGGTTAGGAAAGGGCGGAGGCCGCGGCAACCGTGTTGGCCGCGGCAGGAGCGTCGGCGGCCGCGAGTGCGGCCAGCCTTGAGATGGCGAGCTCGGCGTAGAGTGCGGCGCCGTCAGCCAGCACGCCGTCGTCGAACGTGGCGTACGGGGAGTGGTTGAACGCGGAGGTGGCATGGTCGGCGTCCCGGGGGACGGCGCTCAGCCCGATGAACGTGCCGGGGACCTCGGCCAGAACCCGCGAGAAGTCTTCGGAGCCGCTCAGCGGGGTGGCCCAGCGGGAGAGCCGGGAGTCGCCGAACAGGCCCGCAATGACGTTCTCCGCGGTGTGCGTTTCGTCCTCGTCCGTGATGGTCAGCGGATACTCCTGCTGGTAGTCGACATCGACGTCCAGGCCGTGTGCCGCCGCGATTCCCTTCAGCAGCCGCGGCACGGCGTCCATCATTTTCTGCCGGGCTTCCTCGGAGAAGGTCCTGATGGTGGCCTCGATGCGTGCGGTTTCCGGGATGATGTTGCGCTTCGTGCCGGCCTGGAGGACCCCCACGGAGAGGACTACGGGGTCGAACATGTTGAACTGGCGGGTGATCATGACCTGGAGGGCGGTGACCATCTCGGCGGCCGCCGTGACGGGGTCCTTGGCCGAGTGCGGGGCCGACCCGTGGCCGCCGGCGCCGAGCACGGTGACCACCAGGCCGTCGGAGGAACTCAGCATGACGCCGGGCTTGGTGCAGAACGTGCCGTACGGTTCCAGGGCGGAAAACACGTGCATGCCATAGGCGGCGTCCACACGCCGGCCGGCGGCATCCAGCACGCCTTCGCGGATCATGTGGCTCGCGCCGTCGAAGCCTTCCTCGCCGGGCTGGAACATCAGGACGACGTCGCCGGCCAGCTGGTGCCGGCGTTCGGCCAGGAGGGTGGCGGCCCCTGCCAGCATGGAGGTGTGCAGGTCGTGGCCGCAGGCGTGCATGGCGCCGTCGATCCTGGACGTGTAGTCCACGCCCGTCTTCTCCTGCACCGGCAGGCCGTCCATGTCAGCGCGCAGCAGCACCGCCGGGCGCGAGCCCCCTTCGGTGCCGGGCCCCTGGCCCCGCAGTACTGCGGTGACCGACGTCGTCTCCTGGCCCAGGGTGATCTCGTAGGGAAGCCCATCCAAGGCCTTGAGCACCTTCTCCTGGGTGCGGGGCAGCGCCAGGCCGATCTCGGGTTCCCGGTGCAGTTCATGGCGGAGCCGGGCAAGGTCCGTCTGCATTTCCCGGGCATCTGCGGTGATCGGCACGTGTTCTCCTTGTTTGTCGTTTGTCGTTTGTCGAACATCGCCTGGTTGGCGACTGGCTTGTTTTTCGAAGTTCCTTGGTTCACGTCCGGCGGGGACGTCCTGCGTCTATTCTCAAGTGACACAGTTCACACCCGCCCGAAGGCCAGAAAAAATGCACGAATAGACTGTTGCCGCAGGTTTCGTGCATGGATGAAGGGAAGAATGATGGAACTCAGCGAGGACGATCTCGCGCTGATCAACGTCCTGCAGATTGCCCCGCGGCTGAGCTGGGCGGATGCGGCGCAGGTGCTGGGCGTGCACGCCACCACCCTGGCCGCCCGGTGGGAGCGGCTGTTGGACTCTGGCGTGTCCTGGATCACCGCTCACCTGATCGGTGACCCCCAGCAAATGTGCCTGGCATTCGTCGCTGTGGACTGCGAAATGCACCGGCGCGACGAAGTCACCGCCAGGCTCGCCGAGATGCCGGAAATCGTCACGGTGGAGGAGGCAGCCAGCCACCGGGACCTCATGCTGACCGTCATTACGCCCTCCCTGGACGATTTCAGCCTGAAAGTCATCTCGCGGCTGAAGGAGATTGACGGCCTCCTCAAATATCAGACCGCCCTGTGCACCAGGCTGCACGCGAGCGGCGGCTCCTGGCGGCTGAACGTGTTGAGCCGCGCGCAGCAGGCCGCCGTGCGGGCGTTGGCCGGCCCCGAGGCCACCGGGGTTGCCCAGGCTGCCGCCCGGGAAGCGCTGCCGGAAAGCCACCTGGCGCTCCTGCCGTTCCTGGCCAGGGACGGGCGGGCCACGGCGGCAGACATCGCCCGCGGCCTGGGCAGGCACCCGGCCACCGTCCAGCGCCAGCTCAACCGTGTGCTCGCCAGCGGCATCCTGTCATTCCGGTGCGAGGTGGCCCAGAAACTCTCCGCTTTCCCCGTGACCTGCCAATGGTTCGTCAACGTCCCGGCCGGGCGGCACGAGGCAGCCGCCGCGGAGCTGAGGACCATGCGGAACGTCCGGCTCAGCGCCTCCACCACGGGGCCAACGAATTTCGTGATCATCATGTGGCTGCAGTCCCTGGCGGACGTCATGAACATCGAGGTGGCGCTGCAGCAAAAAGTGCCCGGGATCGAGCTCGTGGAAAGCGTCGTCATGCTGAGCACCGTCAAGCGTGTGGGCTGGATGCTGAACCCGGACTCCAGGGCCAGTGGCGCCGTCGTGGTTCCTGCCCAGGGGTTCGACGAGGCGGACTGACGGCGGCGGACCGGCAGCTGATAAGCCGAACGGCCAGCTGATAAGCCCACAGGAGGGCGGGCTGCGGGGGTCCGGTTGTAAGCTGTGGCACGTGCCCCAGACCGACCCGCCCCCTCACCAGGAGTCCCGTCCGAAAGCCGTCCCGGAATCGGCCGGCATCTTCCACCGCAGCTACCTGTTGGTGACCCTCGGCGCCTGCGCACTGGTGTTCCTGGCGGCCTTCGAGTCGCTGGCGGTGACCACCATCATGCCGCTCGTCAGCCGGGAACTGGATGGGGCGGGACTCTACGCCTTGGCCTTCGCCGGGCCGCTCGCCACCGGGGTGATCGGGATGGTGGCCGCGGGCAGCTGGTCGGACCGCAAGGGGCCGGTGGCGCCGCTCCTGGCCGCAGTGGGCATGTTCGTGCTCGGCCTGCTCATCGCTGGGACCGCCGGAACCATGCCGGTCCTCGTGTCCGGACGGCTGGTGCAGGGACTCGGCGGGGGCGGGCTTACCGTGGCCCTGTACGTGGTGATTGCCCGGGTCTACCCGCCGGTCCTGCATCCGAAAATTTTCKCCGCCTTCTCCGCGGCCTGGGTCATCCCGTCCCTCGTGGGACCGTTCGCGGCCGGCGCCGTGGCCCAACTGGCCGGCTGGCAGTGGGTCTTTCTCGGCGTGGTCGGGCTCGTGGTGCCGGCCCTGCTCCTGACGGCCCCGGCTCTGCGCGGCCTGAACGGCAGCACGGGCGGCGCCGACGGAGATTCCCCGGCCGCTGAGCCAGGGTCCCGCGGCCGTCCGCCGGGAGGCCTTGTCAAGTTGGCGCTGGCGGCGCTGGCGGCGCTCGCCGTGCTGGGCCTGAACCTGTCCGCAGCGGTACCGGTCGCCGGCGGGGTGCTGGCGGCGGCCGCCGTCGCCGTCGCGCTCCTGGCCGTCCGTCCCCTCATGCCGCGCGGAACGCTGACCGCCCGGCGCGGCCTGCCGAGCGTGATCCTTACCCGCGGCCTGGCATCCGCGGCGTTTTTCGGCGCCGAGGTCTACCTGCCGTACCTGCTCGTGGAACGCTACGCCTTCGCCCCGACATTTGCTGGCCTCACGCTCACCGGCGGCGCCATCGCCTGGGCGGCGGCATCGGCCATCCAGGGCAGGCTGGGGACCCGGCTGGAGCACCGGAGGGCGGTGCGGATCGGATCGGCCATGGTCCTTGGCGCCGTCGTCCTGGCCTTCGTGACCACGGTACTGGCCTGGCCGGCCGCGGTCGCGATCGCGGGATGGATCTTCGCGGGGGGCGGCATGGGCCTGATGTATCCGCGGCTGAGCGTCATGACCCTGGCGCTCTCCACCAAGGACACCGAGGGTTTCAACAGTTCGGCGATGTCCATTTCGGATTCCCTCGGCGGTGCCCTGGCCCTCGCCGGCACTGGGATCGTGTTCGCAGCGTTCGCGACGGCGGCGCCGTCGGCGTCGTTTGCCGGGGTGTTCGCGCTGACGGCGGTGATCGGGATCGCCGCCGTGGCCGTCGCGCCGCGCGTCGCCGTCGTCCCGGCCGCCGTCACCAAACGCTCGTAGCGGCAACCACTAGAACGGGCACAGCACCTTGATGCGCCCTGCACCATAAAAAGCGCTGCACCATAACAAGCACTGCACAGGAGCCCCGGCCGGATGATCCGGCCGGGGCTCCTGTGCGTCAGCGCTCCTTTGTTTCAGCGCTCCGTTGTTTCCGCGCGGGGATCAGGCAGACGCGCGGGCTCCCTCCTGCGAGCGGACGGCCTTCCATTCCACAATCCGGGCCTGCTGCAGCGGGGACTTGCGGTTGAAGTGCCAGGCCGCGCCCAGCAACAGGAACCACACGGGCGCCACGAAGAGTGCCAGCCGGGTGTCGTCGGCCTGCCCCAGGGCCACCAGCATGAACACGAAGAAGGCGAGCACGACGTACGGCATGAAGGCGGAGCCGGGCATCTTGAAGGACGACGCCTCGTGCAGGGCCGGCCGGCGGCGGCGGAAGACGATGTAGCTGACCAGGATCATGGACCACACAAACATGGTCAGCACGGACGCCACGGAAGTGACCACCGTGAACGCGCCGATCACGGAGTCGCCGGAGTAGAGCAGGACCAGGCCGGCCAGCAGGAAGATGCAGGAGAACAGCAGCGCGTTCTGCGGTACTTTGCGGACGCTGAGCTTTCCGAACGCTTTGGGCGCGTTCCCGTCCTGGGCGAGGCCGTAGACCATCCGGGAGGTTGAGTAGATTCCGGAATTGGCGCTGGAGGCGGCGGAGGTCAGGACCACAAGGTTAATGACCACCGCGGCGATCCCCAGCCCGGCGAGGGTGAACATGCCGATGAACGGGCTGCTGGCGGGGTCGATGGTGCGCCACGGATTGACGGCCATGATGACCACCAGGGCGCCCACGTAGAAGAGGAGGACGCGGACCGGGATGGAGTTGATGGCGCGCGGCAGGTTCTTTTCCGGGTCCTTGGTTTCGGCGGCGGCGGTGCCCACCAGTTCGATTCCGGCGAAAGCGAAGATGGCGATCTGGAAGCCGAGGAYGAAGCCGAACAKRCCGTGCGGGAACATGCCGCCGTCGTTCCACATGTTGGCGAGGTTGGCTTCCGCGCCGTTCGGGGACGTGAAGTGGGTGGCGATCATGACCGCGCCGGTGACGATCAGGGCCACGATGGCGACCACCTTGATGATGGCAAACCAGAACTCCGCTTCACCGAATGCCTTCACGGTGGGGAGGTTCAGGAGGATCAAGACCACGGGCGTGAGCAGCGCAGGGATCCACAGGGGCGTGCCGGGAGCGAGCTTGTCCACGTAGCCGGAAATGGCGACGATGTCCGCCACCCCGGTGACCACCCAGAAGAACCAGTAGGACCATCCGGTGAAGAAGCCGGCCCACGGCCCCAGCAGGTCACCGGCGAAGTCGCTGAAGGACTTGTAGTTCAGGTTGGAGAGCAGGATCTCGCCCATGGCACGCATCACGAAGAACAGCATGAAGCCGATGATCATGTAGACGAAGATGACGGAGGGCCCGGCGAGCGAGATGGTTTTCCCGGACCCCATGAACAGGCCGGTGCCAATGGCGCCGCCGATGGCGAGCAGCTGGATGTGGCGGTTGCCGAGGGCCCGGGCGAGGTGCGGCCCGCGGTTCCCGGAGTCACCGCTGGCGGAGGCGGCAGTTCCAGTTTGGGCAATGTCAGATTCTGCAGTGGCCGGAGCGGCCGTGGTGGTGCGTTCAGACATGAGGCTTCTTCCTTGTCACAGGCGGTCGCCGGCGGGGGTTCCACAGTGCGGGCCGCACGGATCCGTCAGAGTGTGACGGAGGTAACAGTTTTGGCGGGTAGATCAAGGTTAGGGCCGGTATTTCGTGGTCCCTGTTGTCGGAGCGGTCCGCGTATGTGGTCCGGCTGGTCGGTGGGGTGCCGCCGCGCTCCCGGCGGGACGAGGCTCCCGGAAGGCGCGGGAACCGGCAATCTTCGCGGACTCTGGGGGAGGACGCGACGTCGGCACAGTCGCCCGGTGCGGGCGCTGGCACCGCTTTTCCGTGGATCGCCCGCCCGCAGGCAGGCTCGACAACTGTCGACCATCTTAGCTTCAGTTGTCGTCCGCTGTCTTTTGTCACATTTTTTCGCGGCAGCGGCCGCGGAGGGCCGCCGTTAGCTTTCCGCAGCGTTGGCCGGCTCGGGCCGGCCCTGCACAACAGAATGGCCCCGCCTTGGGCGGGGCCGTTCCTTGCAGAGCTCAGCTGCGGCGCAGCCCAGTTGGGCAGTCCAGTTGCGCCCGCTACTCCTTGGCGAAGCCGTCCTTAACCTTCAGCGGCCCTGATGGCTCCGATGTCGGCGGCGTCCTTGACGCGGTCGCGGGCCTCCGACAGCTTGGGCCGGGCCTGCTCATGTTGGCCATCGCGCTTGAGGTCCTCATTGCCAGTCACCGTGCCGGTACCTTCTGTGGCTGCACCGATGTGGTGGATGACCGTGAGTTTGGCCTTGCCGTCGATTCCCATGATGTTCCCTTCCCCTGATTGCTAGGTCATGCGGTGTTGCTGTAGGTCCACAGGGCGGCCACGGGCGCGGTCAGTTCCAGCCACATTGGGGAATCGGAACAGAACCCGAAGTGGATGGCCCGGCAGTGTATCGATTTCGGGGGTGGGTCAGCGACGGCGTCCGTGATCCAGGGGATGCTCCCTCGACCGATTGCCCGACAGGCCGTTGGGCCGTCTACTGGGCGGCCAGGCGCGTGGCCCGCAGCACGGCATCCGTGAGGGACACTGCCTCGCCGTCGGGCCCGACGGCGCTGCGACGCCGGCTGTCCAGGACCTCGGCACGCCACAGCGGCTCCTCGATCCGGAGTTCCCGGGCAAGGTCCTCGGCGGTGAAGAACTTCTCCGGAGTATGGTGCGCGCCCCACGGAGGCAGCCCGTCGGGGTGATGGCCGACGATCAGCAGCGTCCCGCCGGTCCGCACCGCGGCCGCGGCGAGCTGCAAAGCCTGCTGCCACGGCATCTGGGTGGAATGCAGGAACTGGGCCGTGACGAGGTCGAACAACCGGTCCGGGACCCAGGTGGCAAGATCCTGCTGCACCCACTCGATGGCGGCGTCCTGGCCCCGTTCCCGGGCGTGGGCGGCCGCACGCTCCAGGGCGACGGCGGAAACGTCCAGGCCCGTCACGCTCCAACCGCGGGCAGCAAGCCACATCGCGTCCGCGCCCTCGCCGCACCCCAGGTCCAGAGCCTCGCCGGCAGGAAGGTCCGCCACCTCGGCAACGAGTTGCGGATTCGGCTCCCCGCTCCACATCCTGGACCGGCTGCTGTACTTTTCATCCCACATCCGGGCTGCGGAACCGGGCGCCGCATCCTCGACGGCCGCATGTTCGGCTGTGTCATGCTCGTCGGCGTCATGCTCGTGGCTGTGGCTGCGTTTTGTCATGGTTCCCCTCATCACGGCGGTTCGCCGGGTTTCGCTGTTTGTTTTCAGGCACGACGGCGGTGACGAACCCTCCCGGCGCGGACCGCCGTCGGGTCTCCTTGCCGAAATTCCTGTGCTCCTCAAGCACCAGTCCGAAGCCCCCAACAAAGTCCGCGGCGCTTTTCCTGGCCGGGGGAGTGTTGTCGATCCCAAAGGTCAGGGGCTCGCCGACGAATCTCGCGGTAGCCCGCGCATACCGCATGTAGGGCGATCCCGAGGTGATCGTTTCCCTCGAAAAGTAGTCGAAGGCCACGATGCTGCCCGGGGCGGTGCCGGCGATCCTGCGCAGCGTCGCCTCGACGGAGGCGCGGTCCAGGTACATGGTCACCGCTTCCCAGAGGAACAGTGCGGGCCGGTTCGGGTCGAAACCGGCAGCGAGCAGCTTCTCCATCCAGTCCTCGGTCTCGAAATCGGCGGGTACGTACGTGGCCAGGCGCGTGGAGAGGCCCGCCTTTTCGAGCATCGCGAGTTTGAAAGCCTGGGTCCGGGGCAGATCGAGTTCAAAGCAGCGCACCCGGTCCCCGGGCGCCAGCCGGAACGCCCGGGTGTCGAATCCCGCTCCGAGGATTACGAGCTGGTCGATGCCGCCGCGATGCCTTTGAACGGCCGCGTCATAGAGGCTGGTCCGTGCTGTCGGCTGGTGGCGCATCGGTGCCCGCCCCGGGTACGGATAGCGGTAGAGCCTGGGCACGTAGCCCGTGATCAGGTGGGCGGCGAGCGTGGGGGCGGTCTCCATCTGGATGCCAGTCGCGGACACGTTCGGCAGAACGGCCATGAGCCGGGCCGCGGGGACGTCCGGCCGTGTCCCCAGACGGTGCTGCATCCAGCGCGTGTAGAGGGATGCGAGCAGCGTGGCCGACGTGCCGGTGCGCCGGCTGTAGGCAAGCATCCCGGGGACGGATGTGATGTAGCCGGCCGCACTCAAGGGAAACAACGCCAGCTGGATGACCCGAAACAGGCCAGCGGAGACTATTCGCGGCATTGCGTGCGACTCCCCTCACGGCCCGCCCGTCGCGCGGCCCTTCCCGCCCACCATGGTCCTCCCGGACGTAACGGCGGTCAATAGACCGTCCGGGCTTCCGTCCGGGCGCCGCGCAGGCGGACGGACACGTGGAAATCACGCTCCGGAAACCATTCTGAAACTTGCGTCATGAATGCTGGGCACAAGACATTGAACGCTGGGGAAGGGCAATGACCATGGACGTTGACGAAGCACGGCAGATCCGCAGCTCGGCCGAGTTGAACGTGGGGGACGAGATCGAGGCGTGGCACAACGGGAAGCTCTTCCACCGGGGCCCGGTGACCCAGACCGTCACAGGCGTGGACCTGTTCTGGATCCTGGATGCCCGGACGGGGACCCGCCGCCTCATCGACGCCGAGGCGCTCGTGATCCTGCGGCCGGCTGGCCCGGGACCGGCCAAAACGCCGTCACGGGCGGCCGTCAACACATCCGCTCATGCACCGGCCCAGTCGTCCCACATGCCGCTGTTCCAAGCCCCCAGCATGGCGGGCTAGGGGCCGGCCCGGCCGTCACGGATACGGGGCCCGGGCATCCTGGGTGGTAGACTACTAAAACTTGATGTGCAGTGATGCCCACTTTTGATTTGGTTGACCGGCTTCGGTCCATCAGCCGGATCCCTGCCGGATTCCTTCGGGAATCCGCACGCAGGCAGTGGGATTTTTTCATGTGAGAGGCACATCCTGCGTCGATGAACGCGTTCCATTTGGTCCCGGCGGCCGCTTGCTGAAGTTTGGCAGCAGCCCGGTTGATCACCTGACTTTTCTTCGGCGAACCCTTGAGCCAACCGGCATCGGGGGCCGATATCCGCACGGATACCGCCTGAAAGACTTTGAAACACATGACTACATTTGCTGCCCTCGGCACGCCCAAAGCACTTGCCGACACCCTGACCGCACAGGGGATCGTGGAGCCCTTCCCGATCCAGGTCAAGACCCTTCCCGACACCCTGTCCGGACGCGACGTCCTGGGCCGCGGCCGCACCGGCTCCGGCAAGACCATCGCATTCGCCATCCCGCTGGTGGCACGACTCGCAGAGCGCGAAGCCAAGCACTTCCGCAAGCCCGGCCGCCCGATGGGCCTGGTCCTGGCGCCCACCCGCGAGCTGGCCACGCAGATCAACGCGACCATCGAGCCGATGGCCAAGGCCATGGGCCTGACCACCACCGTGATCTACGGCGGCATCTCCCAGGCCCGCCAGGAAAAGGCCCTGCGCGCCGGCGTCGACATCGTCATCGCCTGCCCGGGCCGCCTGGAGGACCTGATCCGCCAGCGCATCCTGACCCTCGAAGCAGTCGAGATCACCGTCCTGGACGAGGCCGACCACATGGCCGACCTTGGCTTCCTCCCGGTGGTCAAGAAGCTCATGGACATGACCCCCACCCAGGGCCAGCGCCTGCTGTTCTCCGCCACCCTGGACAACGGCGTGGACAAGATCGTCCAGCGCTACCTGTCCAACCCGCTGACCCACTCCGTGGACGACCCGCAGGCCGCGGTGACCACCATGGAACACCACGTGCTGGTGGTCAACGACCAGACCGTCAAGAAGCAGCTGATCGTCGAGCTCGCCTCCGGCGCCGGCCGCCGCGTACTCTTCATGCGCACCAAGCACCACGCCCGCAAGCTGGCCAAGACCCTGACCGACGCCGGCATCCCCGCCGTCGATCTGCACGGCAACCTCTCGCAGAACGCCCGTGACCGCAACCTGGCCGAGTTCTCCTCCGGCGATGTCCGCGTCCTGGTGGCCACCGACGTCGCGGCCCGCGGCGTCCACGTCGACGACGTCGAACTGGTCATCCACGTGGATCCGCCCACGGAGCACAAGGCGTACCTGCACCGCTCAGGCCGTACGGCCCGCGCCGGTTCCGACGGAACCGTGGTCACGCTGACCCTGCCCGAGCAGCAGTCCGACGTCAAGAAGCTGATGAAGGCTGCCGGCGTCGAGGTCAACTTCGAGCGCGTCACCGCCAACTCCCCGCTGGTTGCTGAACTGGTCGGCGAAATGGCCGACAAGATCGATCCGCGCACCCGCGCCGCGCTGCTGGCCGCCAAGGCCGCACAGCACGGCGGCGGTAGCTCCACCGGTGCCAACGCCGAGCGCAAGCGCGCCCGCCGCACCACGCAGGCTGCACCCACTGCGGGTGGCCGTGGTGGCCGTGGCGGACGCGGACGCGTCGGAGCCGAGGCTCCCCGCACCGATCTGCCGCGCGCCGAGCGCCGCGCTGTAGCCTATGAAGGCCAGGCTGCTGCCCGCAACGCTGCTGAGCGCGTCGCGGAGAAGAACGAGGACCGCGCGGAGGCCGAGCGCGCCGAGCGCCGGAATGCGCGTGGCCGCGGCCGCACCACCGCCTACGCGCACCACAACGATGTTCCGGCAGCCGGCGGTCGTGCCGCGGCCGGCCGTGGTTCGGACGGACGCGCCGCCGAGGGACGCAGCGACGCCCGGGGCGCTTCGGCTCCCCGCAGCGGAGCACCCCGCACAGGTGGCGCTCCCCGCTCCGGTGGCGCACCCCGCATCGGCGCTTCGACCGGCGGCCAGCGCAGCGGACGCCCGGCAACCGGCCAGCGTGCAGCTGCCGGCGCCAAGTCCGCTGGCAGCAAATCCGGTGGCAGCGCTGCTGTCTGGTCCTCCAACACCGGTGGCACCTCGGGCGGATCCTACGCCGGCGGCGGCAATGGCCGTTCCGGTGAAGGACGGCCGGCCCGCGGCTCCGGCCCCCGCCGCGCGTCGGCTCCGGCCTCGAACGAACGCCGCAGCCGCTAATCCCCAACCGCTCCCTAACCTCGCAAGCTCGGTCAGGGAACCCGGCGGTCGTGGCCCCAGCTAACCACCATCGAGTGCTCCGTAACTGCCGTTTAAAGGGTTCATAACGGCAGTTCTGGAGCACTCGATGAGGTTTCAGGCCCTACCAGCCGCGGGCGCGCCACTCTTCCAGGTGCGGCCGTTCCGCGCCGAGGGTGGTGGGCTGGCCGTGTCCCGGGTGCACCACGGTGTCATCCGGATATACATCGAACAGCCGCTCGCTCACATCGGTGATCAGCTGGGCAAAGCGCGCCGGATCCTTCTGTGTGTTGCCTACCCCGCCGGGGAACAGCGAGTCGCCGGAAAAGATGTGGGCCGGGCCCTCGGGGTCCTGGTACACGAGGGCGATCGAACCCGGTGTGTGGCCGCGCAGATGTACAGCCGTCACGTCGAAGCCGTCGAAGTTGCCGACGTCCCCGTGATCCAGCAGTACATCCACCGGCACCGGCAGCTCCGGGGCATCCTCTGTCCCGGCCGCCGTTTTCACACCGGTGGCTTCCACCAGGCCCGGCAGCGCCCGGACATGGTCCCAGTGCTGGTGGGTGGTGGCAACCAGCGCCAGCTTCGGCGTCGCGGAAGTATCCGCGGCGGCGTCCGCGAGCAGCCCCTGGATGGCGGCCAGATCATCGGCCGCATCGATCAGGAGCTGCGCGCCGGAGGCCTTGGCCGTGAGCAGGTAAACATTGTTGTCCATCTCGCCGACCGAAATCCGGCGGATGGTGATGTCACGTAAAGAGTGAATGAGCGAGTCCATGGGCTTCAGTCTACGGACCCGCTATTCACGGCCTTGGGACACCCAGTTGGGGTCCGCGGCGCGGGAACCGACGACGGCGTCCGCGGCGGACTCGAGCGTCCTCAGTTGCGCTGAGGTGAAGTCGAGGGCCAGGGCGCCCAGGTTTTCGTCGATCCGGTCCGCCTTGCGGGTGCCGGGGATGGGGACCACGGGCAGTCCCAGCTGGCGGCCCCGCGCGAGCAGCCAGGCCAGCGCCACCTGGGCAGGAGTTGCAGCCTGCCCGGCAACGCTCAGTTCCGCAGCGACTGCCTGCACGGCCGCCACCACGCCCTGGTTGGCGCTGGCAGCATCCGCGGCGAACCGCGGGATGTTGCGGCGGAAGTCGTTGCTGCCCAGCGTCGAGGCGTCCACGGTGCCGGTGAGGAATCCCCGGCCCAGCGGCGAATACGGCACAAATCCCACCCCGAGTTCGGCGGCGGCGGGCACCACGTTGCGTTCCACGTCGCGGCTCCAGATGGACCATTCGCTCTGGACCGCGGCGATCGGATGGACGCGGCTGGCGTCGCGCAGCTCCTCGGCCGTCACCTCKGACAGGCCCAGATGCCGCACCTTGCCGGCCTGYACCAGCTCCGCCATGGCCTCCACGGTTTCCACWATCGGAACGCGGAGGTCAMGGCGGTGCAGGTAGTACAGGTCRATGGTGTCGGTG
>NZ_JBFTZL010000069.1:0-22759 GCF_056406825.1 Arthrobacter sp. P1_A5
GGCGGGTGCTGGCGCGGGTGCCGGCGCGGCTTGGGCTGGAGCGGCGGCCGGCTGGGTGGCGGGGGCCAGGGCGTCGGGGCAGTTCGACAGGACCCGGGCCATGGCGTCGTGCTCGGCTTGGGTCACCCAGAGCCCATAGCTGGATTTCACCGAAATCTGCCGGGCGACGTAGTTGCAGCGGTAGGACTTGTTCGGCGGCAGCCAGGTGGCGGCGTCGCCGTCGCTCTTGCTCTGGTTGGCCGGGCCGTCCACCGCCAGCAGGTTCAGGGGATCGTTGGCGAAGGCCAGCCGCCGTGCCGGGCTGAGCTGTTGCGCGCCCTTCTGCCAGGCGTCGCTGAGGGCCACGACGTGGTCGATCTGGACGGCTGTGCTGGTGGCATTGCCGCGCAGGAAGTGGATGGCGGCGGCCGTGTAGGGGTCGGCCAGGACGCCGGAGAGCACCACGCAGTCCCGAGTCCCGGGCCGGAACGCGACGGAAGTGAGGTCGCGGCGGAGCACGTCGTTGCGGGTATCGCAGCCGTTGTGATCAACGTCGGACCAGGCCGGGCCGAACTGGTCGCGGGAATAGCCCGTCTTGGGGGCGCGGCCCTTGACGGGCAGCRTGGCCAGTACCGCGAGGGCCTTGCCCGCCGAGGCTGGCTGCCGGGTCGCGGCGGCCGCAACATCGGCGCCGGCAACTTCGACACTGGGAACTTCGACGCCGGGAACTTCGACGCCACGGGTGGCGTCCGGATCCAGCGGAGCGCTGTCCGTGCCGGCTGACGCAGTGGCGGGGGCAGCGGTGACGACGGGGAGGACGCCGGGTCCGCCGGCCGGGGGAACAGCACCCGGGCCGGAGCACGCTGACGTCGCCACCAGCAGCAGGCCCGCCACCCCGCGCACGATCCAGTCGACCGCACCGATCCTCGGGCTGCGGGCACCCATTGCTTGGGCGCTGCTGGACTGGATGTCGCTGGACTGGATGCTGCCTGACCGCGTGCTGAGCAATTTTCCCCCACCTCATGCTGGCGCCCCGGGTTCCGCGGGCGCTTAAGGCCGGCCCCAGCCTACCCGTTGCTCCGACGGAGTCAGCGGACCCCGGGGCGGGAGGCCGAGAAGATGGCCGGCGCTCCGCGCTCGCCCGTCGCGAGGTCGGCCAGGATCCTGCCCACGACCGGTGTGAACTTGAAGCCGTGCCCGGAGAAGCCGGCGCCGATGACAACCGGCCCGATCCGGTCCAGGACAAAGTCTTCATCCACGGTGGTCGTGTAGGTGCAGCTGATGTCGGTGAGGGAGTCGGCGTCCACCCCGGGCAGCCAGTCCCGGGCGTAGCGCTGCAGGGCCGCCCGCTGCTCGGGCTCCGGCGCGAAGCTCCGCCGGTCCGGGTCCACCACCGGGCCCACCCCGTGCCATCCGGCCTTGATCCCCTCGCCCGGTGTTTGCATGCCGTACACCGGCGAACGCCAGTACGCGTACGCGTCGCCGCGGCCGGGCATGTGGTTGAACCCCGGCCACTGGGCGCCCTCATCGGTGATGGCGAAGTGTGCGGGCTGTTCCTGGGTGACCGTCAGCCGGGGCAGGGGCGCCACCCCGGCGAGCAGTTTCGTGGTCCAGCCGCCGGCGGTGACCACTGCCTGCCTGGCGTCGAGGACCTCGGTGCGGCCGCCGGCCTCGAGAGTGAGCCGGACGCCGTCGTCGAGGACTTTCAACTCGAGGACCTTCACATGATGGCGGATCTCGGCGCCGAGTCCGGCGGCGAGCCGCTGCAGCGCCGGCAGTGCGGCGTCGGGGTTCAACTGGCCGCCATCCGCCATGTGCAGCACGCGCGTATCGAAACGGATGCCCCGCCAACGCTCGGCGGCTTCCCCGGCGGAGAGGAACTCCGCCCGGAGCCCGGCCGCAAGCAGCGCGTTCCGGACCTCGGGCAACCGCGGATCGGGGCCGTGGGTTACGACGCCGGTGCGCGCCAGCAGGCGCTCGCCGGCGTCCGTTTCGAGCTCGCTCCACAGCCTGGCCGCCTCTGCCAGCATGGCGACGTAGTCCGGATCCGCGTAGCCGGGGTTGAAGTTCCGGGTTGTGCCGTGGGAGGCGCCGTTGCGGTGGCCGGGCCCGAACTGCTCGAGCAGGGTCACCTCCCGGCCGCGCCGGGCCAGCGCCCACGCGGCGGCCGAGCCCATCGCGCCGCCGCCGATGACCACAGTGTCCTGGGTTGTTTTCAAGGGTCCTCCTCCGGGTTTGGTGCCGGTCCGCCGATCCCGTTCAGCCGGGCCCGGCTGCCCGGCGAGGTCAGGCCAGCAGCAGGGCCACGCCGATCATGGCGGGCACAGCTACCACCGTAGTGATCAGCACGGTGTCCCGGGCTACCGTTACGCCGGTGCGGTAACGGCTGGCCGCAACAAACACGTTCTGGGCGGTGGGCAGGGCGGCCGTGACGACGGCGGCAAAGAGCGCCTGTTCCTGCATGCCGAGGACAAAATGGGCAAACAGGTAGGCCACCAGCGGGTGGACAACGAGCTTGAAGAAGCTCGCCAGCAGGGCGTCCAGCCGGCGTCCGGCGGCCGCCTGCAGCGGCTTGGAACCGTTCAGGCTCATGCCGAAGGCGATCAGCATGGCCGGGATGGCGGCCCCGCCGATCAAATGGATGGGCTCCAGGATCAGCGGCGGCACCGTCCAGCCGGTGGCGGCCACCAGGAGCCCGAGTCCGGTGCCCACGATCATCGGGTTGCGCAGGATCATGAGCACGAAACTAAGGGGCGTGGTGCGGTGCGAGCTGGTGGTGGCGTCCAGCGCCATGAGGAACAAGGGGGTGAAGAAAGCCAGCTGGAAGATGAGCAGGGGTGCCACATAGCTGGCATCGCCGAGCACGAAGACGGCGATGGGAATGCCGAGGTTGGCCGAGTTGGCCAGCGACGAGCTCATGGAGGAGATGAGGGCTTCCGGCAGGGACCGCTTGAGCGCGAAGCGCACGATGCCAAAGAACAGGACCGCTGTGGTCACCGCCCCGACTGCCGTCACGAGCAGCGGTGCGGCAAAGACGTCGTGGAGTTTCGCCTTGCTGAGGGTCTCGAACAGCAGGGCGGGACTGGCCACAAAAAACGTCAGGGCGCTCAGGACGGGGCGGGCGTTCTCGCCCAGGATATTGCGCCGGCCCACGAACATGCCGACCAGGATGATGGCCCAGACGACGAAGAATCCCGCCAGTACCCCTAGCACGCGGCTCTCCGCAGCGGGGCGGGTCGGCGGAGGCTGAGGGTCACCAGTCCAGAGTAATCAGCTTTATTCCGCGGGCTGTCCTATTACGCCCGACGGCGCGCTGCCGCTAGTTGAGCGTGGCGTTGTTCAGCGAGTGCGGCGGACGCATGAGCCCGGGCGTCATGCCCTCCGCGGGGTCGTTGCCGATCTGGACAATCTTGTTGTCCAGGTCAACGTGGACCACCTTGGGGTTGTAGGCCTTGGCCTCTTCCGTGGTCATCTGGGCGTAGGTGATGAGGATGACGATGTCGTTCTCGTGCATCAGGTGGGCGGCGGCGCCGTTGATGCCGATCACGCCGGAACCGCGTTCGCCGGCAATCGTGTAGGTCTCGAGCCGGGCGCCGTTCGTGACGTCGACAATCGCCACGAGCTCCCCGGGCAGGATGTCGGCCGCCTCCAGCAGATCCAGGTCCACGGTGACGGATCCGACATAGTGAAGGTCCGCGTGCGTGACCGTCGCGCGGTGGATCTTGGATTTGAATATTGTGCGATTCATAACGACATCAGTCTA
The DNA here is from genome assembly GCF_056406825.1 of Arthrobacter sp. P1_A5. Lineage (NCBI taxonomy): Bacteria > Bacillati > Actinomycetota > Actinomycetes > Micrococcales > Micrococcaceae > Arthrobacter > Arthrobacter sp. P1_A5. The sequence goes on from NZ_JBFTZL010000069.1 coordinate 3,743, forward strand.
ACGCGGGGCCACCGCCCGCGCTGTGGCCCACTGCACATGCCGCGGGCCGTTACGCGCCGTTCCACACATGCCGGAAGTCACGCGGGCCGGTCCACGGGGGCCGGACCGAGGACGCCCGCGGCCGCCGCCGGCACGATGGATGCCGCCGTCACCGCCAGGATTTCCCGGGCCGCCAGCAGCGCGGGCCGCCTGGCGCTCGAGCGCCGCACCGAGGTGAACACCGTACGGTGCGGATCCCCGGGCAGGTCCAGGAGTTGCGCGCTGGTGCCGCGGCCGGTCCACACGAGGTCGGGCATCAGGGCCACCGCATTTCCGGATTCGATCAGCCGGATCTGGGCCTGCAGGTCGGCGGTCTCAAAGCGGACGTCGGGCTCGAACCCGGCGCTCCGGCAGGCCTGCTCGGCCCAGTGCCGGGAGGCCGCTCCGCGGGGTTCCATCACCCAGGCCAGCCCCGCGGTATCGGCCAGCGTCCTGATGGGGTCGCGGTCGGGCGAGGGCGGCGGAACGGCGAGCCGGATGGCGTCGCGGGTCAGGGCCACGCGGTCCAGTTCGGCGTAGTGCGGGGCGGCGTGGCCCGGGTACTGCTCGGCGATCACGAGGTCGAAGTCGCGGGCCCACGTCTCGTGAAGGGCCGTCTCCGGTTCCCGCTGGGTCATTTCGACCCTGACTTCCGGGTAGCTGGCGGTCATTCTGGTCAGGGTGTCCGGCATGAGCGCCAGCGCGGCAGACTGGAACACCGCAATCCGCACGGTGCCGGTGACCGTGGTCAGCGACGCGGCCAGGTCCGCCTCCGCCTGCTCGAGGGTCTCCAGTAGCTGGGAGGTGTGGGCCACCAGGACTTCGGCCTGCGGGGTCAGCTGCACCCGGCGCCCGGTCTTGCGGAGGAGCTCCACCCCGGCCTCCTTCTCAAGGAGGGCCAGTTGCTGCGAAACTGACGACGGGCTGTACTGAAGCGCTTCGGCCACTTCGGCCAAAGTGCCCCGGATCTTCAGTTCGCGCAACAGTCGCAAACGCCGGACGTCGAGCATCGCTATTCCTTTGTGAATCCTGACGGTTATTCATTAAGAGAATTCACTTTATCTAATGCAACCGGGCTTGCATACTGTTCTCACTCGATATGCCCCATCACAGGGTGGAGTGATGGGCACCGCACCTAAGCAGGAGGCCCTCATGGCTACACGGGATTTGTCACAGTCGATCATGCGGCGCAAGCCCATCGACGACATCGAGGAAGAAAACAAACACAGCGGTCTGCACAGGAGCCTGGGGCTCTGGCAGTTGACGGCCATCGGCGTCGGCGGCATTATCGGCGTCGGCATCTTCTCCCTGGCGGGCCTTGTGGCCCACGGCAGCGAGTCCGAGCCCGGAGTCGGGCCGGCCGTGCTCGTCTCCTTCCTGATCGCCGGCCTGGCATCCGCCGCCGCGGCGCTGTCCTACGCGGAGTTCGCAGGAATGATCCCGCGGGCAGGCTCGGCCTACACCTACGGCTACGTCGCCCTCGGCGAGATCATCGGCTGGTTCATCGGGTGGGACCTGCTGCTGGAGTACATCGCCATCGTCGCCGTGGTGGCCATCGGCATCTCGGGCTACTTCGACGCGTTCCTCTCCGGTATCGGCATCCATATGCCCGCCTGGATGACCGCGACGCCGGATGAAGGCACCGGCGGCATCATCAACCTTCCCGCGATCCTCGTCTGCCTGCTCGTGACCTGGATCCTCTCCCGCGGCACCAAGACCTTCGGCCGCTTCGAACTGATCGCCGTCGGCATCAAGGTGCTGCTGATCCTGTTCATCATCGGCTTGGGCATTTTCTACGTGAACACCAACAACTACAACCCGTTCTTCCCCAGCGGTTTCGGGCCCGTGGTGGCCGGCTCCGCTACGGTGTTCTTCGCGGTGTTCGGCTACGACGCCATGAGTACCGCGGCGGAGGAAGCCACCGACGGCAAGAAGCACATGCCCAAGGCGATCATCCTCTCGCTGGTCATCGCCATGCTGCTCTATGTCGCCGCCACCCTGGTGCTCACCGGCATGCAGAACTTCACGGAGATCGACCCCAAGGCCGGCTTCGCCTCCGCCTTCAACAGCGTTGGCCTTCCGGTGATCGCGACGATCATCTCCGTGTTCGCCGTCCTGTCCATCCTTACCGTGATGCTGACCTTCCTCCTCGGCGTCACCCGCGTCTGGTTCTCGATGAGCCGCGACGGCCTGCTGCCCGGCTGGTTCTCAAAGACGGACCGGCACGGCACGCCCCAGCGCGTGACCTGGATCGCCGGCGTCGGGGCCGCAATCCTGGCCGGCGTCCTCCCGATCAAGGCCGTCGCGGACCTGACCAACATCGGCATCCTGGCCGCGTTCGTCGTCGTCTGTGTGTCGGTGATCGTGTTCCGCTACAAGAAGCCGGACGCCCCGCGGACGTTCCGCCTGCCGCTGATGCCCCTGGTTCCGGCGTTCGGCGTGTTTGCCTCGCTCTTCCTGATGTTCCAGCTGCACTGGGAGACCTGGCTGCGGTTCGTCGTCTGGCTCATCGTCGGCCTGATCATCTACTTCACGTACGGCCGCAGGCACTCGCTGATGAACCCGGACAGCCCGCGGCACGAGGAGATCGTGGAGATGCACCGCCCCCTGACCTAGCCGCCCCACCCACCCAACGCTCCCTCACTTCCCGCAAAAAATATTCGGACGCTCACTCAGGTCCGGTGCAATATCGGCGAACCCTCTCTCACCTCTTGGGAGAGGGTTCGCCGGTTCGGTGCGGGAAGTGCGGGAGCGTCGCTTGAATAAGGGCCAGAAGTGCGGGAGGGTCGGGGCGGTTGCCGAACGTTCGGACGGGGACCGGAAGCATCGGTTCTTCTAACTGGTATTGCTCAGAAAACTTCGCTTTATCTTATGAAAATCCGGTCGCATACTGTTTCGTAAGAGGTCCACATTTTGAGAAAGAACGTGTTTCAGCCATGACCAACATCTCCACGGAGCCCGGCGCCACCACCGGAAACGCCGCAGGCAACGACGCCACGCACGCCGCCGTTTCGGAAGGCTCCACGGTCCTTGAGGCCGCAGCCCTCGCCGAGGACACCATCGCGCTGGTGCGCCACTGGCTCACCGAGGCCGCAAAGGTGCCCGTCGACGCCTCGGCCGAGCAGCTCGCCGGGGTCCTGAAGGACCCCAACGGCCTGGACTTCACGGTCGGGTTCGTCGACGGCGTCGTCCGTCCCGAAGACCTGCAGGTCGCCGCCCGCAACCTCGCCGCACTGGCCCCCAAGGTCCCGGCCTTCCTGCCCTGGTACATGCGCAGCGCGGTCCGCCTCGGCGGCACCATGGCCCCGGTCCTGCCCCAGGTGGTCATCCCGGTCGCCCGCCGGGTGCTGCGTGAAATGGTCGGCCACCTCATTGTCGACGCCACCGACGCCAAGCTCGGCCCGGCCATCGCCAAGATCCGCAAAGACGGCATCAAGCTCAACGTCAACCTCCTCGGCGAGGCCGTGCTCGGCGAACACGAGGCCACCCGCCGGCTCGAGGGCACGCACACCCTGCTGTCCCGGCCCGACGTCGACTACGTCTCGATCAAAGTCTCCTCCACGGTGGCCCCGCACTCCGCCTGGGCCTTCGACGAGGCCGTGGAGCATGTCGTGGAGAAGCTCACCCCGCTCTTCGCCCGTGCCGCCTCCTATGCGTCCACTGGCCAGAAGGCCAAGTTCATCAACCTGGACATGGAGGAATACAAGGACCTGGACATGACCATCGCGGTCTTCACCCGGATCCTGGACAAGCCCGAGTTCAAGAACCTGGAGGCCGGCATCGTGCTCCAGGCCTACCTCCCGGATGCCCTGTCCGCCATGATCCGCCTGCAGGACTGGGCCGCCGCCCGCCGCGCCGAAGGCGGCGCCGCCATCAAGGTCCGCGTCGTCAAGGGCGCCAACCTGCCGATGGAGCAGGTCGAGGCTTCCCTGCATGACTGGCCGCTCGCCACCTGGGGCACCAAGCAGGACTCGGACACCAACTACAAGCGGGTCATCAACTACTCGCTGCACCCGGACCGGATCCGCAACATCCGGATCGGCGTCGCCGGCCACAACCTCTTCGACATCGCCTTCGCCTGGCTCCTGGCCAAGCAGCGCGGCATCGCGGATAGCGCACAGCAGAGTATCGAATTCGAGATGCTGCTCGGCATGGCACAGGGCCAGGCCGAAGCCGTCAGACAAGATGTCGGCTCCCTCCTGCTCTACACGCCCGTGGTCCACCCTGCCGAGTTCGACGTCGCGATCGCCTACCTGATCCGCCGCCTCGAAGAGGGCGCCAGCCAGGACAACTTCATGTCCGCCGTGTTCGAACTCAGTGAAAACGAAACGTTGTTTGAGCGCGAGAAGCAGCGCTTCCTCGCCTCGCTCGCCAAGCTCGACGACGAGGTCCCGGGCCCGAACCGGCTGCAGAACCGTGCCCTTCCGGCCACGCCGCTGCCGCACGATTCGTTCGAGAACACTGCCGACACGGATCCGTCGCTGCCCGCGAACCGCGACTGGGGCCGCGCCATCCTGGGCCGCGTGACGACGTCGACACTGGGCAACGCCTCCGTCGAGGCCGCCACGATCAACGATGCCGCGACCCTGAATGCCGTGATCGATACCGCCGTCGAGAAGGGCAAGGCCTGGGGTGCACTCTCCGGCGCCGAGCGCGCCGAAATCCTGCACCGCGCCGGCGACGTCCTCGAGGCCCGCCGCGCGGACCTTCTTGAGGTTATGGCCTCCGAGACCGGCAAGACGATCGACCAGGGCGATCCGGAGATCAGCGAGGCGGTCGACTTCGCGCACTACTACGCAGAGTCCGCCCGCAAGCTCGACGACGTCGACGGCGCCACCTTCGTCCCGGCCAGGCTCACCGTCGTGACGCCGCCGTGGAACTTCCCGGTCGCCATCCCGGCCGGCTCCACCCTTGCGGCCCTCGCCGCCGGCTCCGCCGTCGTGGTCAAGCCCGCCAAGCAGGCCCGCCGCAGCGGCGCCGTCATGATCGAGGCCCTCTGGGAGGCCGGCGTTCCGCGCGACGTGCTCACCATGGTCCAGTTGGGCGAGCGGGAACTCGGCCAGCAGCTCATTTCCCACCCGGCCGTGGACCGCGTCATCCTGACCGGCGGCTACGAGACCGCCGAGCTGTTCCGCTCGTTCCGCAAGGACCTGCCCCTGCTGGCCGAGACGAGCGGCAAGAACGCCATCATCGTCACCCCGAGCGCGGACCTGGACCTCGCGGCCAAGGACGTCGCGTACTCCGCGTTCGGCCACGCCGGCCAGAAGTGCTCCGCCGCCTCGCTGGTGATCCTCGTCGGTTCCGTGGCGAAGTCGAAGCGCTTCCACAACCAGCTGATCGACGCCGTCACCTCGCTCAAAGTCGGCTACCCCCAGGACCCGGCGAGCCAGATGGGCCCGATCATCGAGCCCGCCAACGGCAAGCTCCTGAACGCCCTCACCACCCTCGGCGAGGGCGAGACCTGGGCCGTCGAGCCGCGGAAGCTCGATGATTCGGGCAAGCTCTGGAGCCCCGGCGTGCGCTCTGGTGTCCGCCGCGGATCCTACTTCCACCTCACCGAGTTCTTCGGCCCGGTCCTGGGCGTTATGACTGCAGAGACCCTCGAGGAGGCTATCGCGATCCAGAACCAGATCGAATACGGCCTCACCGCGGGMCTGCACTCGCTGAACAGCGAGGAGCTGGGGATCTGGCTGGACACCATCCAGGCCGGCAACCTCTACGTCAACCGCGGCATCACCGGCGCGATTGTCCAGCGCCAGCCCTTCGGCGGCTGGAAGAAATCCGCCGTCGGCGCCGGCACCAAGGCCGGCGGCCCGAACTACCTCGTCGGCCTCGGCGAATGGGTCAGCAAGCCCAGCACCGCCGCCGGCACCCCGGGCGCTGCTCCCGCCCACGCCGGCGTCCGCCGGATCGAGGATGCCGCAAAGGGCTTCCTGACCGCCGACGAACTCGCGCCGCTGCAGCGCGCGCTCGCCTCCGACGCCCGCGCCTGGGCCGAAGAGTTCGGCACCGCGAGGGACGTCTCCGGCCTGAGTGCGGAACGCAACGTCTTCCGCTACCGTGCTCTGCCCGTCACTGTCCGCCTCGCGGAAGGCGAGCCGCTTGCCGGCCTCGTCCGGACCGTCGCCGCCGGCGTCCTGGCCGGGTCGGCCCTGACGGTCTCCACCGCCGTCGAACTGCCCGCCCAGCTGCGCGCCGTCCTGTCCGGGCGTGGCATCGCCGCGACTGTTGAGAACGACGCCGAATGGCTCGCTTCCGCCGGCACCCTCGCGGCGGCGGGCAAGCTTTCCGGCGCCCGGATCCGGCTGATTGGCGGGGACGCCAAGGCGCTGGCCGAGGCCACGGGCGGACGCCCGGACCTGGCGGTGTATGTCCACCCCGTCACGGAGGCCGGACGCGTGGAACTGCTGCCGTTCCTGCACGAGCAGGCCATCAGCATCACGGCGCACCGCTTTGGCACGCCCAACCACATCTCGGACGCCCTGATCTAGCCCGGGGCTGCTAAAACCCCGGCTCGGGCGTGCTGGAACCCTGAAACCCAAAAAACGCCGCCGCCGTGCAGGCACCATATGGTGCGGCACGGCGGCGGCGTTTAACGGCGAAGGCGCTAAGCGGAGTCGGGGCTAGCCGAAGTACCAGCCCGGCGGGACCCAGGAAGCGGGGACCGCGTGGGCTGAGAAATCGTCGCAGCCCGAGCAGAAGTAGGTGACCTCGCCGAGCTTGCTGACCGAGCCGTCCCTGCGGTGCGTGGCCGGGACGAAGGTCTCAAGGTWAATGAACTCGTCCGTGCCGCAGCGTTCGCAGTACGGGCTGGCCACATAATCGGACTCTGCGAGGGTAGTCGGGCGGATTCCCCGTTGGCCCGGGGTGGCCGCGTGCTGGACCGCGGCCGAGTGCTGCATTCCGGCGGTCGAGTGGTGCATGGCCGCTGCGGGGTGAGCCGGCGCGGTTACCTGACGGGAGGATTTTGTCGCGTGGGCGGCGGGGGCGGGCAATCGGGGGTGATTAATGGCTGGCATCAATGGCGGCCTATCCCGAACGCTCCGACGCCAGCCACAGGGCGTCAGCGACGGACAGCGTTCGTTATTCGAATCGTTGTCGTGGGCCACTGCTTGACCTCGAACGGTGAATCTTAAGTAGTGTCAGGATAGATGAAGTACGTGCACCGTTCAATGGTCAAGTAAGTACTGCCCGGTTCCGGGTAGTCCGCCCCGTAGGTACCGTGGCAGGATCAGCGCTGGCTGCGGGACCGCCCGCGCGTCAGGACGGTCGCTTCAGGGTCCGGCCCACGATCGCCTGCGTGAGGGCATCGATCACCTCGGTATTGGCCAGCGGATTGCGGATGAGCGTGAAATCGACGTCGCCCACCTGCGGCAGATCGAAGCGGCGGGTGATGATTTTCAGGTCCTCCGGCACCAGGGAGGAAGGCATCACCGCCACACCGATGCCGGCCCGGACGGCGGCCAGTACGCCGCTGATTTGGCGTGTGGTGCAGGTGATCCGCCAGGTGCGCCCGGTGGCCTCCAGGGCGTCGATCGCAAGCTTCCGGCTCAGGCTGGGGGAGGGGTAGGCGATCAGCGGGACAGGATCAGCCGGTTCCAGCACGGTCTGCTCCAGACCGACCCAGGCGAAGGCGTCCTGCTGGACCACGGTCCCGTCCTTGGCGCCGGCCACCCATTTCACAAAGACCAGATCCAGCTGCCCGGCATTCAGGCGCTTGTAGAGCTGGTCGCTCTGCCCCACCGTCAGCTCGAGGTTGATCTGGGGATAGATCTGCCGGAACTCCCGGAGGATGCGTGGCAGCCCGGTGATGGCGAGATCATCGGCCGTGCCGAAGCGCAGGCGGCCGCGCATGGCGGAGCCGGAGAAATAGCGGGCGGCGGAGTCGTGCGCGGCGAGGATGCTGCGGGCGAACCCGGCCATGGCATCGCCGTTGTCGGTCAGGCGTACATCCCGGGTATCCCGGGCAATCAGCACCCGCTTGGCGGCGGTCTCCAGCTTGCGGACGTGCTGGCTGACGGTGGGTTGGGCCAGGCCGAGGCGCTCGGCGGCCTTGGTGAAACTCAAGGTTTCGGCCACGGCCAGGAACGAGCGGAGCTGGGCGGGTTCGAACATGGCGGTCTTCGGATCGGTGCCGCATACCCTGCATTGCGTTTTGTAATGCGAGTTATGCGTGGAATAGGCTTCCATAATCTCTTGGGGCCAGCCTAGCGTTAAGTCCATCCCACTCACCCGCTCTTTTGAGGACTTTTCCGTGGCACCCCCTCCGCCGCTAGAGGCGAACGCAGCTTCCCTGCCGGACACCATCACCCAACCACTCGCCGTCGTCAACGAGCCTCTGCCTTGGCGCCACACTTTCATTTCGCTCAAGGTCCGCAACTTCCGCGTCTTCGCGATCGGGCACTTCGTCGCCGTCATCGCGCTCTGGATGCAGCGGATCGCCCAGGACTGGCTGGTGCTCCAGCTCTCCGGTTCCGTCACCGCCGTCGGCATCACCGTGGCCCTGCAGTTCCTGCCGTCCCTGTTCCTCGGCCCGTGGGCCGGCATGATGGCGGACCGCTTCGCGAAGCGGAAGATCCTCATGCTGTGCCAGTCGGCGGCCGCCGCGTTGGCCGCGGTCCTTGCCGTCCTGGCGCTCAGCCACCGGATTGAGGTGGGGCACGTCTACGCGATCGCGCTGGTTCTGGGCCTCGTGACCGTGCTGGACCAGCCGGCCCGCCAGGTGTTCGTCAACGAGCTCGTGGGCCCCGGCTATCTGCGAAACGCGATCAGCGTGAACTCCACGATTTTCCAGCTGGGCGGGCTGATCGGTCCTGYGATCGCCGGGATCCTGCTGACCGCCGTGGGGGCCGGCTGGGCCTTTGCCGCCAATGCGGTGGCGTGCTGCTTCACGGTGGCCATGCTCCTGAGCCTGCGCAAGGACCAGCTGCATGTCAGCACCCCGGCCGCCAAGCGCCCGGGCATGCTGCGGGAAGGGCTGGACTATGCGCTCAGCAAGCCCACCATCTACTGGCCCTGGCTGATGGCCGGGTTCATCGCGGTGTTCGCGATGAGTCTGCCGGTGCTGCTGGCCGCGTTCGCGGACCACGTGTACGACGCCGGTGCCGGCGGCTATGGGCTGCTCAACACGCTCGTGGCCCTCGGCGCCCTGGCCGGCGCGATCACCTCGGCCCGGCGGCGCGCCCTGCGGTTGCGCTCCGTGGTGCTGGGCGCCGGGATGTACGGGCTCATGCTGTGCCTGGCTTCCCTGGCGCCGTCCATGGCCTGGTTCGGCGTCGCCATGGTGCTGGCCGGATTCTGGTGCCTGATGTTCCTGACCGCCGCGAACCAGCTGGTCCAGGTCAGCGCGAACCTGGCCATCCGCGGGCGGGTCATGAGCCTGTACATCATGGTGCTGATCGGCGGCCAGGCGATCGGCGGCCCGATGATGGGCTGGCTGGCCGAGCACGCGGACCCGCACACCGCCGTCCTCGTCTCCGGCGGCGTCCCGGTGCTGGCTGCCGCGACCGTCGCCGTCGTCCTCGCCCGGCGCGGGCAGCTCATGCTCAAAGTGGACCTGAAGGACCGGCGCCGGCTGCTGCGGATCGTCCGGACCGATTTCCGCACCGAAAAAGGACAGCCGCTACGTGGATCCACGCAGCGGCTGTCCTAATTCGTCGCGGAAACCCCTAGAGCGCCAAGGGGCGGTGCGGGAACTCGGCCTCCCGCTGCTGGAACTGCAGCACATCCGGGTTCAGGACTACGCCGTCGCGGATTTCGATCGCGCGGCGGATGGTCTCGCTTCCCGCCCAGGCGTCGGGGCCGGACACCACGGTCTCGAGGAACGGCAGCAGCGCCTCGCTGATTTCCCAGCTGGCGGAATTCCACAGATAGGACGGGCTGTGGTCCACGGCGTAGTAGTCGATGTGGTCACCCACTTTGAACATCGGCTCGGCGAAGGTGGTGGTTTTCGCCCAGCTGAAGCCCATGCCCTCGTCGCAGGAAACGTCCACGATCAGGCTGCCGGGCCGGAAGGCGGCCAGGTCCCCGGTGCGCAGGTAGGTCAGCGGCGCGTTGGGGTCCTGCAGCGTGCAGTTGACCACGATGTCGCTCGCGGCCAGGAACGGCGCCAGCGGCACGCGCCCGCGCTCGGTGATGACCTCGCTCAGGAACGGCGCCTCGCTGTCATGGTCGAACTGCGCGATGCGGACCGAGTGGATGGGAGAGCCAACGGCGGCAACACCGCGGTTGGTCAGCACCTGCACGTCATGGACACCGTGGGCATTCAGCGCCGTCACGGCGCCGCGGGCGGTGGCCCCGAAGCCGATCACGACGGCGCTCAGCCGGCGGCCGTAGTCTCCGGTGGAACCGCTCAGCGCCAGGGCATGCAGCACGGAACAGTAGCCGGCGAGCTCGTTGTTCTTGTGGAAGACGTGCAGGCCGAAGCCGCCGTCGCTGGCCCAGTGGTTCATGGCCTCGAAGGCGATCAGGGTGAGTTTCTTGTCGATCGCCAGCTGGGTGATGGCCCGGTCCTGGACGCAGTGCGGCCAGCCCCACAGGACCTGCCCGTCCCGGAGTTCGGCCAGGTCCTCGGGCTGCGGCTTGGGCAGGAGGACGACGTCGGCTTCCGCCAGCAGCTGCTGTCGGGGCGCGATGCGCCCCACGAGGGGTGCGAGCTCGGCGTCGGACCGGCCGAAGCGCTCGCCGTAGCCTTCCTCGAGGATCAACCGGTCCCGGATCTCCGGCGCGATGCGGTCCAGGTGCAGGGGGTGGATCGGGAGGCGCCGCTCGTCCGGTTTGCGTGTGCCGGCGAGGATGCCGAGCGTGAGGTAATTCTGTGAAGGGGTCACTTCTTTTTGGGGCTCGCCGTCTTTGCGGCGGTCACTTTATCGAGGGAGCTGGCCGGCGCTGAAGCGGCCCTCTTGTCAGCGCGCTTTTCCTTAATGGATTTGCCGGATTTTTTGGATGCTGCTTGACGGGGGGATTTGTCAGCCATGATTGCTCCTGTAGCGGAACCGAAGAGGTTCCTGACTTCCGACGATACAGGTAGCAACCTAATAAGAGCCCGGGATCCTGTGGGGGCATGTGGAGCGGSTGAMGGGAATCGAACCCGCGTATYMAGCTTGGGAAGCTASYGCTCTACCATTGAGCTACAGCCGCAGAGGGGCCGGCCACAGTTGTGGACATTGCCCCGATGAAACAACGAGATTTACATTACCCCAGTCTGGCGCGCCAGCCGAATACACCAGTCCTGGCTGCGCGCAGAAACCGGAGGTATCCGGCGTGCCCGGCATCCTGTGGCACCGTGCACTGACATCGCAGCTGGTCTTTGTCCCGCGACGGCGGGGTGTTGGCATTCAGGCAAAGCAGGATAGGTAATTTTGCCCCCGATGCGGGTAAAGGGACGCACCGTAACGGCTGACTCCACGTGCTTCCTTCGAGTGGTCCGCCCATCCAACAGGGTAGTTGTCACTCGTGTGCACTGGAGGGCAATCCAATCTACTAGGAAGACCACAGCCGACCGAGTTGCTAGGAGGCATCAATATGTTTTGTCGTCGTCCATGGGGTCTTTCCTGCCGCCCCAGAGCGGGGCGGTCCAGGTTCGACCCCCGGGCGTGCCTCGTTTCTTCAACTGCAAATGCCTCTACCGGTGCCACATCAGGAGGAAAGTCATGAGTATCGTCGAGGTATTCGGGAAGAATCCCGCGCGGCCGTGCGGGGACGAGGGGCACCTACCGCGCTCAACGAGGCAGGCGTTGTCGACGCACTCCGTCCTGCGCGCCACCCAAGGGGTGGTTGTCGGGGCTGTGGCTGTCGCCATGATGCTCGCGCTCGCGTTGTTGCCGGGTCCCGGTGCCTTGGCCGACACCGCGCCGTCAGATCCCGCCAACCCGGCCACGCCACCCACGGTCTCTGCGGACGGGTTGCCGACAGTGCAGATAGATGGTGTGGCGTGGCAGCAACTCGTCGTGGGCAACACTGTTTATGTGGTGGGTAGTTTCACGACCGCGCGACCGGCCGGTTCGGCTCCCGGGACCAACACAGTGGTTCGGAACAACATTCTGGCTTATGACATAACGACAGGAAATCTCAATACGACGTTCGCGCCGAGCCTGAATGCCCAGGCAAAGGCCATCACCGCAGCCCCCGATGGTTCCCGGATCTATGTCGCCGGCGCTTTCACCCAGGTCAACGGCGTGTCGCAGCCCTACGTGGCGGCGCTGAATCCGGCCACGGGAGCCCTGATCACGAGTTTTGCCCCGAAAGTGAATTCGCGCGTGTACGCCCTGGCAGCCACGAACACTTCCGTCTTCATGGGCGGCTGGTTCAGCGGCGTCGGTTCTGTCAGCCGGTCCCGCCTAGCTGCGGTCCGCGCCTCAGATGCTGCGCTGCTGAGCTGGAATCCTGTGGTCGCGGGTGGAGACGTCAACAACATGGTGATCTCTCCAGATGGCACAAAGTTGGTCGCGGGCGGGAGCTTCACAAGTGTGAACGGATCGAGCAACCCGGGTTACGGCATGGCGGCCCTGAACACTTTGACGGGGGACCTATTGCCGTGGGCCGTCAACGGCGTGGCACGCAACGGTGGGGTCAACGCCTCAATCTATAGCCTTGCCACGGACGGAACGAGCGTTTACGGCACCGGCTATGTGTTCGGCTCGGGGGGCAACCTCGAAGGTGCATTCTCCGCCACCTGGAACGGAGGGGTGGTCAACTGGGTGGAAGACTGCCACGGAGACTCTTATGGTGTTTACCCCTCGGACACAGCGGTCTACGTCGTGGGCCACCCCCATTACTGCGGCAATATCGGAGGCTTCCCCGAGACCTCCCCTCGAACCCATCACCGCGCCCTTTCCTTCAGTAAGGCCCGAACAGGCACCATAACGACTGAACCGAGCACCAGCTACTTTAACTTTGCTGGCACCCCCCGGCCATCCCTCCTGCCCTGGTTCCCGGACATTGACGCCGGAACATTTACCGGCGCCAGCCAGGGCGCTTGGACTGTGACTGGAAATTCGCAGTACGTCATTTTGGGCGGAGAGTTTCCCAAGGTCAACGGAATCCCTCAGCAGGGACTGGTCAGGTTCGCGGTCAAGAGCCTTGCCCCGAACAAACGAGGGCCCGTACTGACCGGCAGTGCCATGAACCCGACCCTGCTCTCTACGAAACCCGGAACCGCTCGTGTGGGTTGGCGGGCCGACTGGGACCAGGACAACGAGAACCTGAAGTATGAAGTCATCCGCGACGGCAATGAGGCCACGCCCATCTACACCAAAACCCAAGCATCGACCTTCTGGAATCGGCCGGCAATGGGGGTCGTGGACTCGGGCCTCGTGCCAGGATCCACCCACAACTACCGCATCAAGATCACGGACCCGCTAGGCAACGTGACCAGGTCAGACAATGTCAACGTGACTGTGGCCTCGGCAAGTCTGAGCGCGTATGCCCAAGGCGTACTCACGGATGGTGCCGGGAGTTTCTGGAGGCTCGGAGAGGCAAGCGGTAACACTTTCGCCGACTGGGCCGGATGGGCAGACGCCGTCGTCGGCCCAGGCGTTACCAGGGGCACGCCGGGCGCAATTGTGGGGGATGCGAACACTGCGACGACGTTTAGCGGAATCGCAAGCGGATTCGCATCCACGCAGACGTCAATCCCCGGGCCCAGCGTGTTCAGCGCGGAAACCTGGATCAAGACGACCACCACGGCCGGCGGCAAGATTCTAGGCTTTGGCGACAGATCAACGGGAACATCCATTAAATATGACAGGCACGTCTACATGGACAATTCGGGCAAAATCTACTTTGGCGTAAACAACGGCGTGCGCAGGACGCTGAGTACCGCAAGAAGCTATAACGACGGCAACTGGCATCAGATCGTGGCAAGCCTGGGATCGAGCGGGATGGCCCTCTACATCGACGGCGTACGGGTCGTTCAGCGGACTGATGTGACACGCGGGCAGGACTTTGCAGGCTACTGGAGAATAGGCGGGGACAGCACAGCTAATTGGCCCGGCGTCCGGTCGAGCAACTTCTTCCAGGGTGTCATTGACGAAGTCTCGATTTACCCCGGCGTATTGAGCCCGGCGCAGGTCCAGAAACACTACGTCGATTCCGGTCGCACTCCAGTCACTCCATGAGTGCAAGGGAACGCCTAGCCTCTACAGGGCTTTGAACGACCTCCCGAATAACTGCCGCGTCCCACGGGCCCCTTAGGGCTGAGGAACGGCCCTAACCGGGCCGAATCGACCGCTTGCGTCCCTGCGACGTACGGGTATTTCACTATCGCTTGTGGGTATTCGGTGCAGGTACTCAGCCAATCTAAATAAATCCTACAAGTGGTTACCCGGATGAATAGGGGTAGACCCCACTCGTGTGCAGGGCAGGTCCATCCCCTTGACTAGGGGGACCAAAGCCGACCGAGTCATTAGAAGGTCTCAGCATGTATGACCAACAGCTTCAGTGGGTCCCCCCCGGTTTGTTCCTAATGGATGAGCCTCACCGGCAGAGCGCACGGGAAATGACGCTCTCGCACCGGCAGACGCCAGCCGCCGCCCTCCTGACCCGGCGCCACACTTTGCCCCCGTTCGCAGCGCTCACTGCTGCGAATAGTTGCGGGTCGTCTAATCGGCTCAAGGAAATCGGCGGCGGGCATGAGTGACGTCAAGCACCGCCGGCTACTCCATGCGGGGGTACGCCCCACGAACACTATCCGAACCCAGGCCCCGGCAAAAATTTCAACGAGGCCTCAGCACTCGGTATGGGATGACGAATCCCCTGCCGATATCGCCGTTCCCCGGAGTGCAGCCACCCGCCGGTGGAAAAAATTCTCCAATCATCTCCGAATCACTGATGCGACAGCGATTTTCATTTCGGTCGCCTCGGCTTACCTTTTCCGCTTCGGCGCCGAGGTGCCGGCGGCGGCCGAGTGGGACTTTGAAACCAGCTACATCGTGGTATCAATGCTGATCCTGGTCACCTGGATTGCAGTTCTGGAGATTTACTCCACCCGAGATAGCCGGACGTTTGGTGCAGGCGCAACTGAATACAAGAGGGTAGTTCAAGCCACGCTCAAGCTATTCGGTGTCCTGGCAATAGCAATGGTCTTTGTCCGTTTCGATGTCGCACGGGGCTACTTTGCGATTGCCCTGCCCCTAGGGCTTGTGCTGCTCACCGGAAGCCGGTGGCTTTGGCGGAAGTGGCTGAACCAGCAGCGGAGCCGGGGCGAGTACCTCTCCCGAGTCATCGTGATCGGAGATACGCCGGACGTCGAGTACGTGATCAACCAGATCGAACTGAATCCGGCCGCCGGTTATCAGATTTCCGGTGTGGCTTTGTCCACCCTGGATAAGTCCCTGGAGCTGCGGCCTCCCTGGTACCGCATTCCGGTTCTCTCGACACTGGCTGAGATTTCACGGATGGTCAAAGTCGCAGGCGCGGATGCCGTCATCGTTGCGGGCCCGCTCCCTGGAGGCAGCAAGTACATCCGGGAACTGGGATGGAAGCTCGAGGCTACCGGAACGGAACTCGTCCTGGCGTCACGCCTCACAAACGTTGCCGGTCCGCGAATCCACTGGCGCCCTGTAGACGGATTGCCGCTGGTGCATGTGGAGCTCCCTCAGTATGCCGGCGGCAAGCACGTACTGAAACGCGTAGTAGATGTCGTGGCTGCCTCAGCGGCGCTGGTGGTTTTGTCGCCCCTAATGCTGATCCTGGCCGTCATCGTCAAGCGCGACAGCGCGGGTCCAGTCATCTTCCGCCAGGTACGTGCGGGCAAGAACGGCGTTCCCTTCCACATGTTGAAGTTCCGGACGATGGTTCAGGCCGCTGAAACCGACATCGACTCCCTGCGAGACCTGAACGAGGGTGCCGGCCCGCTCTTCAAGATCCGAAATGATCCACGAATTACAAAATGCGGGCAATGGATGCGTAAGTTCTCCCTCGATGAGCTGCCCCAGTTCTGGAATGTGCTGACCGGCGAAATGAGCCTGGTCGGTCCCCGGCCCCCGCTGCCTCTCGAAGTCCAGAGCTATGAGAAATTCACCCACCGCCGGCTGCTGATTAAGCCCGGGATAACTGGGTTGTGGCAGATCAACGGCCGTTCCACCCTCCCCTGGGAGGAGAGCGTCCGACTGGATCTCTATTACGTGGAGAATTGGTCGCTCACGGGCGACCTCGTCATCCTGTGGAGAACCTTTAGAGCCATGCGCAGTCCCGTCGGTGCGTACTGAAGGAGATGCTATGACCCCCCGAATCGGCTATGCAGCGGGCGCCTTTGATCTATTTCATGTAGGCCACCTGAATTTGCTGCGGCAGGCCAAAGCGGAATGCGACTTCCTGGTTGCCGGCGTTGTCACCGATGAGCTCCTGGTCAAGACCAAGGGCCAGCCGCCGATAATTCCGCTGGCAGAACGTTTGGAAATCGTTCGCAATATCCGATTTGTAGATGATGCGATTTCTGAACACCTCCCGCGCAAGATCGACACCTGGCGTTCCAATCCCTTCGACGTTCTTTTCAAAGGGGACGACTGGAGGGGCACGCCCAAGGGCTTGGAGCTTGAACGAGATTTCGCGGCAGTGGGCGTGGACGTTGTCTATTTTCCCTACACCGTGCACACGTCGAGCACAGCCATTCGCCGGACCCTTGAGCTCCTAAACTCCGACGCTCAGGGGTGGGTGCCCCTGCAAGGCATCCCCTAATTCAAAACGTTCGGGCCCCACGGGGCCAGCCAGCAGGTCTCTCTAAAACCACAAAGTCCCCGGGGGGGAAAAATGAAACATAAAGCTGTTCGGCGTGCCGGATTACGTATTGCACTGGTCGGGACACGGGGTGTGCCCGCACATTACGGCGGCTTCGAAACCTGTGTCGAGGAAGTGGGGCGCAGGCTAGCTGAGCGCGGCCATCTGGTAACGGTCTACTGCCGCTCCGGAAACGGCATAGACACCCGCGTCAAGGAATACGAGGGGATGCAGCTTGTGCATCTGCCGGCACTCCGCCGACGCTCACTCGAGACTTTGAGCCACACCGGATTGTCGGTGGCTCATCTGCTGTTCCGCAGGGCTGACGCCACAATCGTTTTCAACGCAGCGAACGCTCCTTGGCTTCCCCTTCTCCGGTTGGCGCGCATTCCAGTGGCCACCCACATGGACGGCCTGGAATGGAAGCGGGCCAAGTGGGGGACCCTCGGGAAACGGTACTACCGCTGGGCAGAGAGATTTTCCGTCCGGTTTTCCAATGCCCTTATTGCAGATGCAGCCGGGATTCGTGACTACTACCGCGCCACTTTCAATGCCGCCACCCAGCTGATTTCGTACGGCGCACCCTTACTTGCGCCCCGGGAGCCGGAACGTCTCGCGGGCATCGGCCTGTCCTCCGGGCAGTACCATCTCGTGGTGGCCCGGCTGGAGCCGGAAAACCACGTTCATATGATCGTTGAAGGCTATGTCCGGAGCGCCGCCAAGCTCCCCTTAGTCGTCGTGGGAACCACGCCTTACGGCCAGGAGTACAGCCAAAAGGTACAGGATTCCGCAGACTCGAGAGTGCGATTCCTTGGCGGGGTTTGGGACCAGGAGTTGCTGGATGAGCTGTACGCCAACGCCTTGGTCTACTGGCACGGCCATTCTGTCGGGGGCACCAATCCTTCCCTGCTCCGGGCGATCGGTGCG
Organism: Arthrobacter sp. P1_A5; assembly: GCF_056406825.1. Classification (NCBI taxonomy): domain Bacteria; kingdom Bacillati; phylum Actinomycetota; class Actinomycetes; order Micrococcales; family Micrococcaceae; genus Arthrobacter; species Arthrobacter sp. P1_A5. Next base: position 21,404 of record NZ_JBFTZL010000069.1, read on the forward strand.
GGTACGGCGACCAACGCTTTTGACGTCAACTTCAACCGCGAGGTGCTGGAGTCAGCCGGCGAATACTTCCGGGACCCGGCCGACGTCGCACGGTTGGCCGAGGACTCTGAGGCGCGTCTCGCCGGAACCAGATCGAGAGGGAGCCAAGCCCGGGAAATTGCGGCGAAGTACGACTGGGACCTGGTGGCAGATCTTTACGAAACGCTGTGCTACGGGCTGGACTCCGGTGCCCTGACCCACGCTCAAAACAGCGAACCCCCTGCCGCCGGACGGGCGCAGGACGAAAGCCGGGTGGCATCGTGAGCAGGGTAGGAGCACAGCATGCTCGGACGTCACCGCCGCGGACCGGCTTCAAGGGAACGCTCGCAGCGCTGGGATCCGCCCAGAAACCAGTAGCGGCCGGGGCCCCGCCATATTCCATACTCGTCAACCGGCGGGCCGGCAGATTCGTCGCGGCAGCAGCGTATCGCGCCGGCATGTCCCCTAACCAGGTCACCGCGGTCAGTGCAGCCTTCACCTTTGGCGGGATAATCCTGCTGGCCACGACCGCCCCGGCTGGGTGGGTCGGGGCACTCGTCTGGGCAGCGCTGGCGCTGGGATACATCTTTGACTCCGCAGACGGGCAGTTGGCGCGGCTCCAAGGGAGTGGCTCCGTGGCCGGAGAATGGCTGGACCACGTCGTGGACAGTACGAAGATCGTCAGCCTGCACCTTGCCGTTCTCATCGCGGCCTTCCGCCATTTCCAGCTTCCCTCGGATGGATGGCTCCTGGTTCCGATTGGCTACGCCATCGTCGGAACCGTGTCGTTCTTTGCGATGATCTTGAACGATCAGCTCAAGGCAGTGGTGCTGCTGAAGTCCGGCCGCGCTGCCATCCCCAGGAAGTCGTCAGCGCTCAAATCTGCGCTTTTAGTCCCCACTGACTACGGAGTGCTGTGTTTGGTGTTCCTGCTGCTGGGGGCCCCGCTTGCCTTCTTCACGGTTTACAGCTTGTTCTTCGCGCTCAACGCAATGCATCTGGCAGTGGCTTCGACCCGGTGGTTTGGCGATATGAGAAGCCTCTCAACATCCAAATTGGTCTCAACTCGGAGCGAATCATGAATAACAGCACGAATACTGCAGAGGGCCGTCCCCTGGACAGCCGGCGGAGAGTCCAGTTCCTGGTGATCGGATTTATCCTGACCGTGTTCCTGATAGGAGCCATCATCTGGGGGACCAGCCAGTCCTCCAACCACCGTCCCGCGGGTCTAGCTGGCTCCTCAACCGGGGTTGTTGCGACGCCGACACCGACAGCGACGCCGACGGAGACGGCAATGCAATCCTTGCCGGGCGGCACAACTGCCCCGGCCTCGCCGGC
>NZ_JBFTZL010000070.1:0-17797 GCF_056406825.1 Arthrobacter sp. P1_A5
GTCCGGTCCAGGACCGCCTCCACAAGACTTTGCGTGATCGAAAGTTCGTGCATGAGCCGCTGCCACCTCGTCGTTTCAATGTAGGCCTGCGGGGTACAAACTTCAATATCTCCGGGGCCGCCGGAACGCGGGCCCGGCTGCCTGCTTCACCCCCCCGGCTGCGCGCCTGCGGGCCTCCCCCTTGGCGTCCCCCCGGGCGTGCCTGCCGGCACGCCCGGGCCGCCGTGACAGCCCGGTAGCAACCTTCGACTTCAACCCGAACGTCAAGGCACAGCCTCCGGCGCAGTGTCAAGGTCCGGCGAATACCGTGTCGGGCGCTGTAACCTTGGGAGGAACGCGCTGGGCTCCGGGAGCCCGGAAGCGGCAAAATGAAGCACGACAATCACCGTCATCGAAAGTGTGGATAGATACGTGAGCAGCGAACAGGGTTCAGCAACTCTGGAAGGCACCGAACTCGATCTGGAAGACGCCGTCATGGGCCCCACCGGGCGGCCCCAACGCGACTTTCCGGAGCCCGCGCCGCTGTCCTCCCACGGTCCTGCGCGGGTCATCGCCATGGTGAACCAGAAGGGCGGGGTCGGCAAAACCACGTCCACGATCAACCTCGCCGCAGCCCTGGCCGAATACGGCCGCCGCGTGCTCCTGGTCGACTTCGATCCGCAGGGCGCCCTGTCCGCCGGCCTGGGCACCAACCCGCACGAGCTCGACCTCACCGTGTACAACGTGCTGATGGACCGCAAGGTGGACATCCGCGACGCCATCCAGAAGACCGGCGTGGAAAACGTAGATCTGCTCCCGGCCAACATCGACCTCTCCGCCGCCGAGGTACAGCTGGTCAACGAAGTGGCCCGCGAACAGGTGCTGGACCGGGCCCTGAAAAAGGTCGAGGACGACTACGACGTCGTCCTGATCGATTGCCAGCCCTCGCTCGGCCTGCTCACCGTCAACGCGCTGACCGCCGCCCATGGCGTCATCATCCCGCTGATCTGTGAATTCTTTGCCCTGCGCGCCGTGGCGTTGCTCGTGGAAACCATCGACAAGGTCCAGGACCGCCTCAACCCGCGCCTGCAGGTCGACGGCGTGCTCGCCACGATGTACGACGCCCGGACCCTGCACGGCCGCGAGGTGATTGCCCGCCTGGTGGAGGCCTTTGGCGACAAGGTCTTCGAAACCGTCATCAAGCGCTCGATCAAATTTGCCGACGCCACGGTCGCGGCCGAGCCCATCACTACCTACGCGGGCAACCACGTCGGTGCCGACGCCTACCGCCGCCTGGCCAAAGAGCTGATCTCGCGCGGCGGCGCGCCCTAGCCAGGGTCGTGGCAGGCGCCTTTTCTCCGCCAGCGAATCTCGACATGCCTGCGGAGCTCGACACGCGCGCGGAATCCGCGCGGGCCGCGGGGCCGGAGGGCCCAGCAGAACCGCGCGTCAAAAAGCCCGGATTCGAAGTGCGGCTGGCCAACTTCACCGGCCCGTTCGACCTCCTGCTCGGCCTGATCTCCAAGCACCAGCTGGACATCACCGAGGTGGCGCTGTCCACGGTCACTGACGAATTCATCAAGTACATCAGGGGCCTGCAGCAGCTGGGGGAGGAGTGGGCCCTGGATGAGGCCAGCGAATTCCTGGTGATTGCGGCCACCCTCCTGGACCTCAAAGCGGCCCGGCTGCTGCCCGCGGGCGAGGTTGAGGACGATGAGGACATTACCCTGCTGGAGGCCCGGGACCTCCTGTTCGCCCGGCTGCTGCAGTACAAGGCCTTCAAGCAGGTGGCCGGCATGATCGGCTCCACGCTCGAGCTTGAGGCCCGGCGCTATCCCCGGCAGGTTGCCCTTGAGGGGCACTTCGCTGCCCTGCTTCCGGAACTGCTGTGGCGGCACACCCCTGCCCAGTTCGCCTCCCTGGCCGAGGCGGCCCTCAAACCCAAGGAGGCAGCCCCCACCGAAGTAGGCCTCGCGCACCTGCACGGCGCGCCCGTCAGCGTCAAGGACCAGGCCGAGCTGCTGGGGAACCGGCTGCGGCTGGGCACGCCACTGAGCTTCCGGGCCCTGATCGCCGACGCCGAATCCACGCTGGTGGTGGTGGCGCGGTTCCTGGCGTTGCTGGAGCTGTTCCGCGACCGGGCAGTGGGCTTTGACCAGCTGCTGCCGCTGGGGGAACTGACGGTGCACTGGACGGCCGATACCCAGGGGTGGAGCAGCGAAAACCTGAGTGAAGAATACGAGGACCAACCGTGAACGAACGACTCCCTGACGCTGCCCGCGAGGCCGGGCCGGACGCCGGGCCGGACGCTGCCCGCGAGGCCGGGCCGGACGTCGCGAGCCTGCCAGGGGGCGCCCGCGCGGCCCTCGAAACGGTCCTGATGGTGATCGACGAACCGGCCACGGCCCAGGCCCTGGCAGCCGGACTGAACCTGACGGTCGACGTCATCGAGACCCTGCTGGCTGAACTGCAGCGGGAGTATAACGGTTATACTGTTAATGCCCCGGATGTGGACGATGCCAGTTTGAACGGCTTCAGCGCCACCGCCCGGGGTTTTGAATTGCGGAATATCGCCGGAGGCTGGCGGATCTATTCCCGCGCTGAATTCGCCGAGATCGTCGGCGAATTCGTGCTGGAAGGCCAGACAGCCAGGCTGACGCAGGCGGCGCTCGAAACGCTCGCCGTCATCGCTTACCGCCAGCCCGTATCTAGGGCGCGGGTGTCTGCAATTCGAGGAGTCAACGTTGACTCTGTCGTGCGGACGCTGACGCAGCGGGGGCTGATCGAGGACTCGGGAACCGATCCCGAATCCGGAGCAATCCTGTACCGCACGACGTCGTATTTCCTGGAGCGAATGGGAATCGGCTCGGTGGCGGAATTGCCACAGCTTTCACCCCACCTTCCGGGGCTTGAAGGCATCGAAGAGTTTTACGACGCTGGAAGAATGTAGGCAGGAACAACTGCCTGCGCACGAGTATCCACTAGGGCAGAACCATTTTGCCCAGTCGGCGGGTGTTGTCGGGAGACAGCGGCCGTCGGCCAACAAACGAAGGACGGGTCATGACACAGGCGGGACGCCAGGGTTCACCACGTAACAGTTCGGGACGTAACAGTGCCGGACAAAGCAGTGCCGGACAAAGCAGAGGTCAGGGCTCGGGCCGCGGCGCACAGGGCGGTTCGGGCCGCAGCGGCGGAGCCGACTACAAGGGCGGCGCAGGCCGCAGCTCCCAAGGCGGCGCCGGCCGCAGCGGCGGAGCCGGCTACAAGGGCGGCGGAGACCGCCCCTTCAAGCACCCCAAGCCTCGCGAAGAGGCCTTTATCGATCCGGACCTGCAGSGTCCCGACGGGGCGCCGTCGACTGCCCGCCCGGCTTCCGCTGACTGGAAGTCGAAAGCGCCCTCCGGCAAGGAGGCAGCCCGCAAGGCAGCCGCCCGCAAGCCCGGCTTCGGCAAGGCTCCCGGCACTCCCGGCGCCCTCAAGCCCAAGCCGCGCGTCGGCGCCGGAGCGGCCAAGGCCACCGGTTCCCGCGCCTTCGGCAGTGAACGCTTCGGCCAGAACCTCGGGCCCGTGCGCAAGCCGGCCCGCAAGCGCGGACCCCGCGCCGAGGTGCCGCAGTCTGAGCTGCACGACGCCGACGGCACCCGCCTCCAGAAGGTCATGGCTTCCGCCGGCGTCGCCTCACGGCGGGTCTGCGAGGAAATGATCGCCGAGGGCCGCGTCGAGGTCGACGGCCAGGTGGTCACCGAACTCGGCGTGCGCGTCGACCCGAAGACGGCAGTGATCCACGTCGACGGACTGCGCATCCAGCTGGACGAGAACATGGTCTACATGGTCTTCAACAAGCCCAAGGGCGTTGTCTCCACCATGGAGGACCCGGACGGCCGCCCGTGCATCAGCGACTTTGTCCGCAACCACCACGGCGAACGCCTCTTCCACGTGGGTCGGCTTGACGTCGCCACCGAAGGGCTGCTGCTGCTGACCAACGACGGCGAGCTCGCCAACCGCCTGACGCACCCGTCCTATGAAGTGCCCAAGACCTACCTCGTGCAGGTCCGCGGGCCCTTCCCGCAGGGCGTGGGCGCCGAACTCAAGGGCGGCGTCGAACTCGAGGACGGCATCGCCTCGGTGGACTCCTTCAAGCTCGTCGACTCGACCCCCGGCCACGTGCTGATCGAGGTCGTGCTGCACTCGGGCAAGAACCGGATCGTCCGGCGCATGTTCGACGCCGTCGGCTTCCCCGTGCTGCGCCTGGTGCGCGTCAAGGTCGGCCCCATCGGGCTCGGCGACCAGCGCCAGGGCAGCATCCGCAACCTCGGCAAGCAGGAAGTCGGCCACCTGCTGGCCTCCGTGGGGCTGTAAGCATGTCCGCCTTCCGCACGCACGGCCGCGGCCACCTGAACGGCCCGGTGCTCGTCCTGGGCTCCGGGCTTCTGGGCACCAGCATCGGGCTGGGGCTGCGGGGGCGGGGCGTTCCCGTGTTCCTCTCGGATCCCTCGCCGACCAACCAGGCCGTCGCCGTCGACATCGGCGCCGGCCTGCCGCTGGCGCGCCTCGAGGGGGAGGCTCCGGAGCTCGTCGTCGTGGCCGCGCCGCCGGATGTCACGGCGGACGTCGTGGCCAAGGCGCTCCAGGACTACCCGCACGCCGTCGTGGTGGACATCGCGAGCGTGAAGGCGCAGATCCTGGCCGATCTCCGCAGCCGCGGCGCGGACCTGGGCCGCTACGTGGGGACCCACCCCATGGCCGGGCGCGAGAAATCGGGCCCGGTCGCGGCCCGGGGCGAGCTGTTCACCTCCATGCCGTGGGTCGTGTGCCCGGCGGAGGAGACACTGCCGGAGTCTCTGCGGGTGGCGCGTGCGCTGGCCGGCGATCTCGGCGCCGTCGTGTCCGAATTCGCTGCCGACGAGCACGATGCAGCCGTGGCGCTCGTCTCACACCTGCCGCAGGTGATGTCCTCGCTCGTGGCCAGCCGCCTGCAGGGCACGCCCCTGCACGCCCTGTCCCTGGCCGGCAACGGGCTGCGCGATGTCACCCGGATCGCCGCAAGCGATCCCACGCTCTGGGTCCAGATCCTGGGCGCGAACGCGGAAAAAGTGGTGGAAATCCTGCACGGAGTCCGCGAGGACCTCAACCGGCTGATCGGCACCCTGGAGGCACCGGCCGCTCCCGGCGCCCGGCTGGACCTTGCCCAGCTGATCAGCGAAGGCAATGCCGGCCAGTCCCGGATCCCGGGCAAGCACGGCGGACCCCCGCAGGCATACTCGTGGCTGACGGTGCTGGTGGATGACACACCCGGGCAGATCGCCAAGCTGCTGACCGAGATTGGCGAGATCGGCGTCAACGTCGAAGACCTCCGCCTCGACCACTCTTCGGGGCAGAATGTGGGCATGGTGGAAATTTCCGTCCTGCCCAACAAGCACGACCTTTTGATAGCAGCCCTCAACGACCGTGGATGGCGGGTACTCCAGTAATGACCCAGGAACTCATCGAGACAGTGGACGTAGTCCGCCCCGGAAAAAGCCTTGTGGTTGCCATCGACGGACCCTCCGGCTCCGGCAAATCCAGCGTGAGCAAAGAGGTGGCCCGCCGGCTGAAACTGGCCTACCTCGACACCGGCGCGATGTACCGCGCCCTGACGTGGTTCTGCCTGCAGAGCGGCACGGACCTGGACGACGGGGCCGCCGTCGAGACCGCCGCAGAGACCCTGCCGCTGGAAATCAGCACGAGCCCGCAGGAAGAGTACGTCCGCGTCGGCGGGCACGATGTCACTCTCGCCATCCGTGAACCCGCCATTTCCGCGGCAGTCAGCGCCGTCGCCACCACGCTGGGCGCGCGGACTGAACTGATCCGCCGGCAGCGCGAGCTGATCGAAAAGCACCACCGCCGCATGGTGGTCGAGGGCCGGGACATCACCACCGTCGTCGCGCCCCATGCCGAGGTGCGGATGTTGCTGACCGCCAGCGAGGAAGCCCGGCTGCGCCGCCGCGGCATCCAGTTGGGCGGCAGCCAGAATGCCGAGCAGCTGGCAGCCCAGGTCACGCACCGCGATGCCAAGGACTCCACCGTAGTGAACTTCACCACGGCCGCCGACGGCGTCGTGACCCTSGACTCCTCCGACCTGGACTTTGACGAGACGGTCCAGGCCGCACTCGACATCGTGGACACCGTGGTCAACCATTCTCCTGTTCCGCTCCGGGCCGTCCACGGTGACTGAGGGGCGCGCCGGACTGCCGGGGACAGCGCCCGCCGCCCTGCCCGGCCAGTGGACGACGGCGTGGAGCCGGCCCGTGGGATGGCTCCTGGACCACCTCGTCTACCGCACCTCGGTCAGCGGACGCTCCAACGTCCCGGCGGCCGGTCCCGTGATTTTCGCGGGAAACCACATCAGCTTCCTGGATGGGCCCGTCATGTTCGGAGCCTCGCCCCGGCCCATGCACATCCTCGTCAAGCAGGAGATGTTCACCGGGTTCCTCGGCCGCGTCCTGGCGGCGTCGGGCCAGTTGCCCGTCGACCGCCGTGGTGGCCGTGCGGCGCTGGCCACGGCCCGGAGCCTGCTCGACGCCGGACGGTGCGTCGGGATTCTTCCCGAAGGCACGCGGGGGAGCGGTGAGGCCGCCGCGATCAACAACGGCGTCGCCTGGCTGGCGCTTAACTCCCGCGCCACCGTGGTTCCCGTGGCCATCCTGGGCACAAGAATCGGCGGCGAACACCTGGATACGGTGCCCGCACCGCGCCGGCGCCTGCATGTCAGCTTCGGCGGGGCCATCAACGTCAGCCGCAGGCCGGGCGAGAGCGGGCGTGTTTCAATGGACAGGGCGGGAACCGAAATCCGGGCCGCATTAGCGCGCCATGTCCAGGACTCAGTACTAAGAACCGGGCAGCCCCTGCCCCACGCGGAATCACCGCATGAACGTCATGAAGCAGTAGCCGGGACGCCGGCAGATCACCACCTAAGGAAAGTGCAATGAGCGATACGACTCAAACCTCCGGCAATTTTGGCGCCGGCGAAGACGAATACACGCCCACCGGCACCGACCAGGTGGCTGAAAACCTTGCCGCCCTGGACGATGACGAAGCGGAACTCCGCGCGGCCTCGCTGCGTGCCGGGCTGGACGACTACGAGCTCGATGAAGACGACGCCGCCCTCCTGAGCGGCCACTTCGACGATGAGGACTTTGACGGCCCGGTCAAGCTGGACCCGGTCCTGGCCATCATCGGACGGCCCAACGTGGGCAAATCCACCCTGGTCAACAGGATCCTGGGCCGCCGCGAGGCAGTGGTCGAGGATACCCCCGGCGTCACCCGCGACCGTGTCATGTACTCGGCAAACTGGAACGGCCGCAACTTCACCGTGGTGGACACCGGCGGGTGGGAGCACGATGCCCGTGGCATCCACGCCCGTGTGGCGGAGCAGGCCGAGATGGCCGTGGAACTTGCCGACGCCGTCCTGTTCGTCGTCGACTCCGCCGTGGGTGCGACCGCGACCGACGAAGGCGTCATGAAGATGCTGCGCAAGTCGAAGAAGCCGGTCATCATGGTGGCCAACAAGGTGGACGACTTCGCCCAGGAAGCCGACTCGGCCACCCTCTGGGGCCTGGGCTTCGGCGAACCGTACCCCGTCTCGGCCCTGCACGGCCGCGGCGTGGCGGACCTCCTGGACCACGTCATGGACACCCTCCCGGAGTACTCCCTGATTGAAGGCCTCGAGCGCTCCGGCGGCCCCCGCCGCATCGCCCTGATCGGCCGCCCGAACGTCGGCAAGTCCTCGCTGCTGAACAAGCTCGCCGGTTCCGAGCGTGTGGTGGTGGACAACACCGCCGGCACCACCCGCGACCCGGTCGATGAATTCATCGAACTCGGCGGACGCACGTGGCGCTTCGTGGACACCGCCGGCATCCGGCGCCGCCAGCACATGGCCCAAGGCGCGGACTTCTACGCCTCCCTGCGCACGCAGAGCGCGCTCGAAAAGGCCGAGGTCGCCGTCGTGCTCCTGGCCGTGGACGAGGTGCTCAGCGAGCAGGACGTCCGCATCCTGCAGCTCGCCGTTGAATCCGGCCGCGCCCTGGTGCTGGCCTTCAACAAATGGGACCTCCTCGACGACGAGCGCCGCCGCTACCTGGAACGCGAAATCGAGCAGGACCTGGCACACGTGGCCTGGGCGCCGCGCGTGAACATCTCGGCTAAAACCGGCTGGCACAAGGACCGGCTCGTCCCGGCCCTGGACACCGCCCTGGAAAGCTGGGACAAGCGCATCCCCACTGGACGCCTCAACGCGTTCCTGGGCGAACTTGTCGCAGCGCACCCGCACCCGGTCCGCGGCGGCAAGCAGCCCCGCATCCTGTTCGGCACCCAGGCCTCGAGCCGGCCGCCGAAGTTCGTGCTCTTCACCACCGGATTCCTGGATCCGGGATACCGCCGCTTCATCACCCGACGCCTCCGGGAGACCTTCGGCTTCGAGGGCACGCCCATCGAGGTCAACATGCGCGTGCGCGAAAAGCGTGGCAAGAAACGTTAATTCCGACACACCTTGCCGTGACAGCCTGAAATTGTCACAGGCACCCTCCCGGATCGTGTAAGCTTTTGGAGGTGGTTCGGCCGGACTGCTTGGAAGAAAACCTGGAGCGAATCCGGGAGGACTTCCGGGCGGAGAACGGTGGAACCAGCGGGCTGTAGCGCAGCTTGGTAGCGCACTTGACTGGGGGTCAAGGGGTCGCAGGTTCAAATCCTGTCAGCCCGACCAACAGCTGAAACCCCGCCATTCCTGATGAAGGAATGGCGGGGTTTTCTGTTTCCCGGACACATCCGCTCCGCGGTGTTCCCCGGAAGGTCCGCGGTGATCCGCTATTTCAAAAAGCGCGACGTCCGGCGGTCGGCCAGGATCTTTCCTTTCGTCTGGCACGTCGGGCAGTACTGCAGGGCGGAATCGGCAAAGGAAACCTCCCGGACTGTGTCCCCGCACACCGGACACGGTTCGCCGGTCCGGCCATGGACCCGCATGTGGCTCCGCTTGGTGTCCTTGAGCTCGTTGGGCGGCTTGCCCTTGGCCTCCGCCACCGCTGTTCCCAGAATTGTGTGGATGGCGTCGTAGAGACGCTGCACGTCCGTCCGGTCCAGCGACTTGGCGATCGCGAACGGCGAAGTCCTGGCGGCGTGGAGGATCTCGTCACTGTAGGCATTCCCAATGCCCGCGATGATGCCCTGGCTCCTCAGGACGCCCTTGATCTGCTGTGAACTGGAGCCGAGAATCCCGGCCAGTGCATCGACGTCGAAGTCCGGACTGAACGGATCCGGTCCGAGCGCCGCGATGCCGGGCACGTCGTGCGGATCACGGACCACATAGACCGCCAGGCTCTTTTTCGTGCCCGCCTCCGTCAGATCCATGCCCACCGGGCCGGAATCGCCCGAGAACGTCAGCCGCAGCGCGATGTGGCCCTTCCCCATTTTCAGCTGGGCGTCGGTAGGGGAGTCCGTGAAGCGGACCCAGCCGGCCCGGGCGAGGTGGAAGACAAAATGCAGCCCGTCCGCTTCCACACTGACAAACTTGCCGAACCTTTGCACGCCGCTGACGGCCTTGCCCTGGAGATCGGAGTAGGGAGGGTCTGCCGTCTTGAGCACGGCGAAGGAGACCGGCTGGATTTTCCGCACCATTGCTCCGCGCAGGTGCTCGTCCAGAAAGTCCGTCAGGGCCGCAACTTCAGGAAGCTCAGGCATGGCCTAGACCTGGCGTGTCCGGACGGTCCCGGCGCCCCGGTTGTGCACATTCCCGCCCTTCAGCGGAGCATGTTCTGCCATGGCACCATCTTCGCAGATCCCTCCCCGGCCCCTGCCCGATATGCCTATACTTTCAGCGGCGGCTAGAACAAACGACTGCCGCCGCCAGGTGATTGACCCGATGAAAGGCCCGTCATGAGCATCATTCCCGAAGACCTGTCCTACACCGCAGAACACGAATGGGTTTCGGCCCCCAACGCCGACGGGGTTGTGCGCGTGGGCATTACTGATTTTGCCCAGGACGCCCTCGGGGATGTCGTCTACGCCCAGATGCCCGAGGTCGGGACCACCATCAAGGCCAACGACGTCGTCGGAGAGGTCGAATCCACCAAGAGCGTCAGCGATATTTACGCCCCGGTGACGGGCGAGGTGGTCGCCAGGAACGAGTCGTTGGACACCGATTCCGCCCTTATCAACTCCGATCCGTACGGTGAAGGCTGGCTGATCGAAATCAGGCTCGCGGAAGCCGACGCGGTCGAGTCCTTGCTCAGTGCATCCGAGTATGAACAGCAGGTAGGCTAAAGACAGAGGTCATTCGGGCCGGGGCCGCCGGCGAGTGTTGTTGGGATAACAAAACAAAGCCGCGCCCCGCCGAAGGGCCTCATTACCGGGACTGCAAGGCTTTTCCGGACGGCATGCGTTGTTTGCAGGGGGGACACCTGCAACGAATGAGGAGGACTCAATGTTTGGGCACGAACGGAACGACACCGGTGACGGTTACGGCACGGGTGGAGTGAAGGCTTCGGAGACCACGTCGATCAACCTCACTCCGGTGCGCGACGAACCCAATTTCACGCCGAAGCTTTCGACTGAGGAACGGGCAGCGGTTGAGGCCCTTCCCTTCGGATCGGCCCTGCTCGTGGCGCACAGCGGCCCCAACGCCGGTGCGCGGTTCCTGCTGGACTCCGACGTCACCACGGCGGGCCGCCACCCGGACGCCGACATCTTCCTCGACGACGTCACTGTCTCGCGCAGGCACGTTGAATTCCGCCGCACTGCGCGCAGCTTCGAGGTTGTGGACACCGGGAGCCTGAATGGCACCTACGTCAACCACGACCGCGTGGACTCGGTGGAACTGAAGTCCGGCAACGAGGTCCAGATCGGCAAATTCCGCCTCACCTTCTACCTCAGCCCTGCCCGCGCAGCAGGCAACGTCTGATTCCGGGGTAGTTGCCTGTGGCCACGGCACATGCGGATCGGCGCGGACCCCAGGTTCTGAACATCGGGGAAGTCCTGGCTCAACTGAGCGACGACTTCCCCAGCATGACTGCGTCAAAAATCCGGTTCCTTGAAGAAAAGGGACTCATCAACCCGCAGCGGACACCTGCCGGCTACCGTCAGTACTCCGAGAACGACGTCGAACGGCTGCGCTTCGTCCTCTCACTCCAACGTGACCAGTACCTGCCGCTGAAGGTCATCAAGGACTACCTTGATGCGATCGACCGGGGCGAACGGCCGGAGAACCTGCCGGCAGGCGTCACGCTGTCCCCGCGGATCGTCTCCGAGGAGCTCGCCTCCGAGCTGCACAGCCGGGCACGCAGGCTCAGCGAGGAGCAGCTGCGCGCCGAATCCGGGGCGAGCGTCCCGCTGCTGGAATCGCTCCTGAGCTACGGCCTGATCGGGCACGTCAACGGCAAATTCGACGAACACGCGCTGCAGGTCGCGCGGGCCTGCGTCCAGCTGGAGAGCCATGGCCTGGAACCCCGCCACCTGCGGCCGTTCCAGGCGGCTGCCGACCGCGAATTCGGGCTCGTGGAGCGTGCTGTGGCCACCCTGACCTCCCGCAAGGACGCAGCCTCCCACGCCCGCGCCGCCGAGGCGGCCCGGGAAATCAGCGACCTCTGCCTGTCCTTGCACCAGGCGCTGGTCCACGACCGCATCTCAAGGATGGACATCTGATGATTGAGGTGGAGATTGTCGGCGTGCGGATCGAGTTGCCGTCCAACCAGCCGCTTGTCCTGCTCAAGGAAATCCATGGTGAGCGCCACGTGCCCATCTGGATCGGGACCCCGGAGGCCAGCGCCATCGCCCTGGCCCAGCAGGGGGTCATCCCGCCCCGGCCGATGACCCACGACCTCCTGGTGGACGTTGTCGAGGCCCTCGGCCACACGATCGTCAGCGTCAACATCGTGGCGGTGGAGGACAACATCTTCTACGGGCAGCTGCAGTTCGAGAACGGCACCACCGTGAGCTCCCGGGCCTCCGATGGGTTGGCCGTTGCCCTGCGCGCCAAGTGCCGGATCTGGTGCGCCGACGCCGTCATGGACGAGGCTGGCGTCCGGATCACCGAACACGACGAGGGCGAGGACACGCACCCCGGACCCGCCGTGGACGAGGAAGGCGAACTGCGGCGCTTCCGCGAGTTCCTCGACGACGTCGAACCCGAAGACTTCGGCGGCTGAGCCGGCCCAGGCCACCGGCGCCAGGGAACCTGCCGCGGTTGCGGGCGTGCCTGTGACTCCTGGTGTTTCTGATACGTGCGTGACAGCTGTGGCGGCACTGAACGTTAAAGTCAAGGATGAAACTTTCGACACGCCCCTGGAATAGCCCCAACGTCTTTGACCTTGGGCCCCGGCAGGCCTAACGTCGGAGGTACAAGTTCCCATTGCATACGGTAGCCGCGCAAGTCACACTGGAAGGTGCAGCCGGCTGAATTACACGGATGAAGTATTCATCCGGTGTCATGCAGCTGTTCACATCTATTGCTGCCGATGCAACAAACCCAGGGGAACCCACGACAAGGAGGGTCCACGTGAGTCCGAAAGGCGAAGCAGGCGAGCTGAAGCAGGCCTCAACGGCCGGCGTTGCTGTGCCCGCCAGCGGTGCCCAGGGCCTGCTGTTCACCGAGGATCTCCCCGTTCTGGACGAGGACGCGGGCTACCGCGGACCCACCGCCTGCAAGGCGGCCGGCATTACCTACCGCCAACTCGATTATTGGGCGCGCACCGGACTCGTTGAGCCCGCCGTCCGCGGCGCGGCCGGCTCCGGCTCGCAGCGGCTCTACGGCTTCCGCGACATTCTGGTTCTCAAGGTGGTCAAACGGCTCCTGGACACGGGCGTCTCCCTGCAACAGATCCGCACCGCCGTGGAACACCTGCGTGAGCGCGGCGTCGAGGACCTCGCCCAAATCACGCTCATGAGCGACGGCGCCAGCGTCTACGAGTGCACATCGGCAGATGAAGTCATCGATCTCGTCCAGGGCGGCCAGGGGGTGTTCGGCATCGCCGTCGGCCGCGTATGGCGCGAAGTTGAAGGAAGCCTCGCAGCCCTTCCCAGCGAACACGCCGCGGACCAGTCCTTTCCCGACGACGAGCTGAGCAAGCGCCGGGCGGCCCGCAAGATCGGCTAGCGCCCACAACTGCAGACGTGACTGCGCACAGAAACGACTGAGCACAGACACTGAGTACAACAAGATGAGGCCGCCTCCCGGACAGGGAAGGCGGCCGCATTTCTGTTGGGCTGTGTATGGGAGTCCGGGGCTACCGTAGGCTGCGGTCGCGGACAGCGCCGGCCGGGGCCACGCTGCCCTGGTTCAGCAGGTTCTGCAGCAGGGCATCGAAGAGCCCGGCCGCATTCTTGGCCGAGTCGCCGGGCCAGTGGTGGATGGAGTGGGCCGCGCCCTGGATCTGCTGCCAGTTGGCCTGCTCCGGGATGTGCGGGCTCAACAGCAGCTGGCCGAACATGGATTCCATCTCCGAGAGCCGGAACGTGTGCTCGGCCGAACTGTTGCGCACCCGGTTGGCCACGATGCCCGCGGGGGACAGCTTGGGGGCGAATTCCTGCCGGAAGAGCTGGATGGCGCGCATGGTGCGTTCCGTGCCGGCCACCGAGAAAAGCCCGGGCTCGGCCACCAGGGTCACCTTGTCGCTTGCGGACCACGCCATCCGGGTCAGGCCGTTCAGTGACGGGGGGCAGTCGACCAGGACGAGTTCGTAGTTCGTGGCGCCGGCCAGGACCGTGGAAAGCCGGCGAAGGTCGCGGCGGCCCAGGTCGGGGCGGTCGTAGATGCCGGTATAGGCAGAGCCGACGGCCACGTCCAGGACGGAGGTTGCCGCGCCGGACTGAATCCTGCCGTTCGCACTGCCGTTGGCGTTGCCGCGGCCGTTGATCCGGGCGTGTTCCACCCAGCCGCTGGGGACCACGTTGTCCGCCAGATGTGCCCGCCGCGGCGACCTCAGCATCCTGCCGATATCGAGCTGATCGTCCGGACTCACGCCCAGGGCCGTGCTGGCGTCAGCATGCGGATCAAGGTCGACGACGAGGGTGGGGATGCCGGCGGCCAATGCMGCCGACGCCAGTCCGGTGGTCACGGATGTCTTGCCGACACCGCCTTTGAGGCTGCTGATGCTCACTACTTGCACTTGAAAAACCAATACCTAACGCCGGTTGCCGAGACGGGGTCGTGCCGGCTCCTGCGTTCTTCGGAGCCGGGGCGTGCATGCGCCACCCACCCACTCATCATATGTTGATGCTCCGGCGAAACCCGTTTCATCCGGCGTGGGGCGCCAGAACCTCGCCAATCGGACGGACGGGGAAAGCTCTAAGGCCAAGGCCCTGCCCATCGCGGCGTCCGTGACGGATAATGCTGTGACAGTCGCCACAATGATTTGTGTTTGCCCGCACAGGTCCTAGACACTGTGAGCACTTACCGATACGCCCGCGATGAAGCAGGAGAAGTATGTTTTCTAAGATTCTGGTGGCCAACCGCGGCGAAATCGCGATTCGCGCCTTCCGCGCGAGCTACGAGCTGGGTGCCAAGACTGTCGCTGTGTTTCCCCATGAGGACCGCAACTCCATTCACCGCCAGAAGGCCGATGAGGCGTATCTGATCGGCGAGGAGGGACACCCGGTCCGGGCCTACCTGGACGTTGATGAGGTGGTGCGCGTAGCCAAGGAGTCCGGGGCGGACGCCATTTACCCCGGTTACGGTTTCCTCTCCGAGAACCCGCGCCTGGCGCGGGCCGCGAAGGAGGCCGGCATCACCTTCGTCGGGCCGCCGGCCGAGGTTCTGGAACTCGCAGGTAATAAGGTTGCCGCCCTCGAGGCCGCGCGCAAGGCCGGCGTCCCGGTCCTCAAGTCCAGCCAGCCGTCGAAGGACCTGGACGAACTGATCGCCGCCGCGGATGAGATCGGCTTCCCCATTTTTGCCAAGGCCGTCGCCGGCGGCGGCGGGCGCGGCATGCGCCGCGTGGACACCCGCGAGGCGCTCCCGGAGGCCCTGCAGGCCGCCATGCGCGAAGCCGACGCCGCGTTCGGCGACCCCACCATGTTCCTGGAGCAGGCCGTCCTGCGCCCGCGCCACATCGAGGTCCAGATCCTGGCCGACGCGGAGGGCAACGTGATGCACCTCTTCGAGCGTGACTGTTCCATCCAGCGCCGCCACCAGAAGGTCATCGAGATCGCCCCGGCACCGAACCTGGACGAAGGCATCCGGCAGGCGCTGTACCGCGACGCCGTGAAGTTCGCGAAGGCGCTGAACTACGTCAACGCCGGCACCGTCGAATTCCTCGTCGACACCGTGGGCGAGCGGGCCGGCCAGCACGTCTTCATCGAAATGAACCCCCGGATCCAGGTCGAGCACACGGTCACCGAGGAAGTCACCGACGTCGACCTCGTCCAGGCTCAGCTGCGCATCGCCGCCGGTGAGAGCCTCGCGGACCTGGGCCTGTCCCAGGAGAGCGTCCAGCTCAAGGGTGCCGCCCTGCAGTGCCGCATCACCACGGAGGACCCGGCCAACGGCTTCCGGCCCGACGTCGGCAAGATCACCGGCTACCGCTCGGCCGGCGGCGCCGGCGTCCGGCTCGACGGCGGCACCGTCTACTCGGGCGCGGAGATCAGCCCGCACTTCGACTCCATGCTGGTCAAGCTGACCTGCCGCGGACGCAACTACCCGGCCGCCGTCGCCCGGGCCCGCCGCGCCCTCGCCGAGTTCCGCATCCGCGGCGTGTCCACCAATATCTCCTTCCTGCAGGCTGTCCTGGACGATCCCGACTTCGTCGCCGGGGATGTGGCCACCTCGTTCATTGACGAACGGCCCCAGCTGCTGAAGGCACGGGTCTCGGCCGACCGCGGCACCAAGTTGCTGACCTGGCTTGCCGACGTCACGGTCAACAAGCCCAACGGCGAACTCAAGGTCCACACGGACCCGGCGGACAAGCTTCCGGCCCTGGATGACGCCGCGGCCCGGCCAGGGTCCCGCCAGCGTCTCCAGGAACTCGGCCCGGAAGGGTTTGCCCGTGCCCTGCGGGCGCAGGACGCCGTGGCCGTCACGGACACCACGTTCCGCGACGCGCACCAGTCCCTGCTCGCCACCCGGGTGCGCACCCGTGACCTCGTGGCGGCCGGTCCCGCAGAATCCAAGCTGCTCCCCGAGCTGCTCTCGGTCGAGGCCTGGGGCGGGGCGACCTACGACGTCGCCCTGCGCTTCCTCGGCGAAGACCCCTGGGACCGGCTTGCCGCCCTGCGCAAGGCCATGCCGAACCTGTGCCTGCAGATGCTGCTCCGCGGCCGCAACACCGTCGGCTACACGCCGTACCCGGAAGAGGTCACGGTGGCGTTCGTCAACGAGGCCGCCGCCACGGGCATCGACATTTTCCGGATCTTCGACGCCCTCAACGACGTCAACCAGATGGCTCCGGCCATCCGGGCCGTCCGCGAGACCGGTACCGCCGTCGCCGAGGTTGCCCTCTGCTACACCGCGGACATGCTGGACCCGGAGGAAACGCTCTACACCCTGGATTACTACCTGGAGCTGGCGCAGAAAATCGTCGACGCCGGGGCGCACATCCTGGCGATCAAGGACATGGCCGGACTGCTGCGTCCGGCTGCCGCGGCGCGCCTGGTCTCGGCGCTGCGGGAGCGGTTCGACCTCCCCGTCCACCTGCACACCCACGACACCGCCGGCGGCCAGCTGGCCACGCTCCTCGCGGCCGTGGATGCCGGCGTGGACGCCGTGGACGTGGCCTCGGCCTCACTGGCGGGAACCACCAGCCAGCCCTCGGCCTCGGCCCTCGTCGCCGCGCTGGCCCACACGCCGCGCGACACCGGCCTCAGCCTGGCGAACGTCTGCGCCCTCGAGCCTTACTGGGAAGCCGTCCGCCGGGTCTACGCGCCGTTCGAGTCCGGACTGCCGGGCCCCACAGGCCGGGTCTACCAGCACGAAATTCCGGGCGGCCAGCTCTCCAACCTGCGCCAGCAGGCAATGGCGCTGGGCCTGGGCGAGCGTTTCGAGGCGATCGAGGACATGTACACCGCGGCGGACCGGATCCTCGGCCGCCTGGTCAAGGTGACCCCGTCGTCCAAGGTGGTGGGCGACCTCGCCCTGCACCTGGTGGGCCTCAATGCCGATCCGGAAGACTTCAACGAGAACCCGCAAAAGTACGACGTCCCGGATTCCGTGATCGGCTTCCTCTCTGGCGAGCTTGGTGACCCGCCCGGAGGCTGGCCCGAGCCCTTCCGGACCAAGGCGCTGCAGGGGCGCACCGTCAAGGTCCGCGACGTCGAGATCAGCGCCGAGGACAGCGCCGCGCTCAACGGCGATTCCAAGACCCGGCGGGGCACGCTCAACCGCCTGCTCTTCGCCGGTCCCACCAAGGACTACCAGAAGAGCGTGGAGTCCTACGGCAACCTTTCGGTGCTGGACACGCGGGACTACCTCTTCGGGCTGCAGCGCGGCGCGGAGCACGAGATCGAGCTCGAGAAGGGCGTCCGGCTGATCGCCTCGCTCGAGGCCGTCTCCGAGCCGGACGAGAAGGGCATGCGCACGGTAATGTGCACGCTCAACGGCCAGTCCCGGCCCGTGGTGGTCCGCGACCGTTCAGTGGTGAGCAACGTCAAGGCCGCCGAACGCGCCGACACCTCCCAGCCGGGCCAGGTCGCCTCGCCGTTCGCCGGTGCCGTCACGCTGACCGTCAAGGCCGGGGACACCGTCAAGGCCGGCGACACGGTGGCCACGATCGAGGCCATGAAGATGGAGGCGTCCATCACGACGCCGGTGGCCGGCACCGTCGCGCGGCTTGCCGTCGCCGGGATCGAACAGGTCCAGGGC
>NZ_JBFTZL010000071.1:0-17525 GCF_056406825.1 Arthrobacter sp. P1_A5
GCGCACGGCCGCGCGCGCTGGGGCGCAGGGGTGGTGGCAGCGGCCGCCGCCCGGCTGCTGACCGGCGCCGCCGGGGCAGGAACGGTCATCGTGGGGCTGGTGCCCGAGGACACGGGATCGGCCTGGCACGTGGCCGGCGCCCTGATGTACTTCGCCGCCGGGGCCCTGGCGCTCCTGATCCTCGGTTGGCTTTGGCTCCGGCAGACGCCGCTCGGGTGGTTCATCCTGGGCTGCGGGGCCGTGTCCCTGGCGGCGCTCATTGCGGGCGGGCTGACGGGCATGCACGTGCCGGAACCCGGTGCCCTGGAACGGCTCATGGGCTATCCCATCACCGTCGGCGTCGCCGCGGCCGGTCTTGTCATCGCCCAGCGGGTCCAGCACGAACGCACGGCACGCAAGCTCGCCCGGGCCCAGGCCCGCTGAGGGCTTCAGGGTGTCAGATAACCGGCAGGGGTCTGACCTTGCATTATCATGAGGGCACCCACCGGAACATCCCGGTGCGGGCGTGTGGGTTTTTCCATCAACGCGCCAGTATGCAGACTTTGCAGTCATACGGGGACGAATGTTAAATCAGCGAGTCTTGCCGCTCTTCGGTGCGGACAGCGTGACGACCGAACAAAAGGTTGCGTTCCGGCCCCGTCAGTGGGGCCCCGAAGTTCGTCCCGGGGCGCTGTCGCTTGGTCATCTGAGACTGTTCATGTGCAAAATGGTCACTGTTCGGCTAGGAATTCTCACCTCGCTGACCGCTCCGACCAGCTACGTTATTTCCACCGCCCTGAAAGCGCACGCCCACCACCCGAACGCAGTTCGCGGGCGTCGGGTTGGGGCGATTTCCTATCCAGTCGTCGTAATATTCCTGACGCTTTCGACCCTAATGTGTGTGGTCCGCCCAGGAGCCTTTCGCGGTTTCCGCGACCATTTCAGCCCCAACAGCGCCTTCAACTCCGCGGTGGATGTCTTCCTCGGGGTGGTTAACTGGCTGTATGTCAGTCCCAGGCCCAAGAAAGTGAAGGAGAGTCCCGTGATTGCCAAGACAGCCGAGGAAGTCGACTGGGAAACGATTCTCTGTCACGGCGACCGACGGCTGAACCGTGACCTCCGAGGCTCCGCGGACCGCCGCCGTCGAATTGCGGTCCGATGACGCTCGAGGCCCTGGCCGGGCCCGAAGGGTGGCTGCCGGAGGGCCTGCCGAACACGGCAGCGGCCGCGGCCGGCGTCGTTCTGGGGGCGGCGGCGGTGACCGCGGCCCGGGCGACCGACGGTGCCGCCCGTAGCATCGGGGTGCGGATGATCGACGGCGGAATCATCGAGGTCCTGCTGCCCGCCAACCAGGAGATCGAGGGTCCGGAGGCGCGCATCGCCGGCGACATCGTCCGCACGCTCGCCGCGGGACGGCGGATGCCGGTGCTCCTGGTGATCACCGGCGTCGTCGGTGTCAGCATGGAGGCCCGCCGGGTCTACAGCGGTTCCATAGCGGCCACAGCGTTCGCCCTGGTGGGCGAGAGCCCGGTGGACAGGGTCATTGCCCACTACCTCCTGCGGTCCCGAAGCGAGACGATCCCGGCCCAGTTCTTCACCTCCGAATCCGCGGCCGTTGAGTGGCTAAGGCAGTACACCCGTGAAGAATGAAGCACCGGACCCCAGGCTGCACGCCCTCGTGGAAGGCATCGTGCGGATCGCCGGAGGCGATCTGAGCACCCGGATCCCGCATTCGGGAGCCCGCGACGACGTCGCCGCCGTCATCGCCGGCATCAACCTGATGGCCGATGACCTGCAGACCATCTACCAGGAGCTGGAAGAGCGGGTCGAAAGCCGCACGGCCATGCTGCGCGAGGCGCAGGTGGAGCTCGAACGCATGGCGCTGACCGACCCCCTGACCCAACTCGCCAACCGCACCGCACTGAACTCGGTCCTGAGCCACGCCCTGGCGGAGTCCTCACGCGGCGAAATGCCGCCGGCCCTCCTGATTCTTGATCTCGATTCCTTCAAGGGCATTAACGACACCCTGGGGCACAGCGCCGGCGACGACGTCCTGCGGGCCATCGCACGCCGGCTCCAGGACGCCGTCTGCGAGACTGACACCGTGGCGCGCCTTGGCGGCGACGAATTCGCCGTCATGCTGCCGAAGTCCAATCTGGTCCGGGCACGCAGGGTGGCGAACAGGATCCTCAAGGCACTCAGTGAAAGCCTCGACG
Organism: Arthrobacter sp. P1_A5; assembly: GCF_056406825.1. NCBI lineage: Bacteria > Bacillati > Actinomycetota > Actinomycetes > Micrococcales > Micrococcaceae > Arthrobacter > Arthrobacter sp. P1_A5. Next base: position 2,196 of record NZ_JBFTZL010000071.1, read on the forward strand.
TCGGGGACCTGAAAGTCACCTGCGGAACGAGCATCGGCCTGCGGATAGCGGAACCCGGCCAGTCCGTCGATGACCTGGTCATGGAGGCCGACACGGCCATGTACGCGGCAAAGGCGCAGCAGCACAGCAGCATCAAAGTCTTCGAGCCGGCCCTGCTGTACGCGCGCCGGCTGCAGAGCGTCATGGTTACGGAAATGCGCGAAGCTATCCGGCAGGACCAGCTGACCCTGCACTACCAGCCGGTGGTGGACCTCGCGACCGGCAGGATCGAGGGCGTGGAGGCGCTTGTCCGGTGGAACCACCCCGGGCGCGGTCTGCTCATGCCGGATCAGTTCATTCCCCTGGCCGAGGAAACCGGCATGATCGTGGACCTGGGCCACTGGGTGCTGCGCAATGCCGTGCGCCAATTGCGCAAATGGCAGCAGGACTTGCAGGTGGACAGCACCTTTAATGTCCGGGTCAACATTTCCACCACCGAACTGCAAAACCTCGAGCTGATCGAACATGTGCGGGACATCCTCAGGGAGACCGGCGTGGATGCATCAAACCTGATCGTGGAGCTGACCGAGTCCATGGCGGTCAACGGCGGCGACGTCGACCAGTATTCGCTCAACGGCCTTCGCCGGCTCGGCGTGCAGCTCGAGATCGATGACTTCGGGACCGGCTATTCCTCCATCAGCTACCTGCGCAAGCTGCCGGTGAACGTGGTCAAGATCGACCGGAGCCTGATCAGTGGCCTCGGCGACGACGAGCAACAGCGGGACTTCGTAGCCGCGGTGCTGCACCTCATCCACGCCTGCGGCCTGAAGGCGCTGGCCGAGGGGATCGAGACGGCGGAACAGGCGGAAGTACTGCGCGAGATGGGCTGCGGCAGCGGGCAGGGCTACTACTTTGGCCGGCCTGCGCCGGCGGGCGAGATTGTGGCGTTGTTTGCGGGGGACAAGTGAGTTCAAGGAAGATGACCCGTTGGTTACTTCCGAAAGTTTAAACAGCGACGGCGGGTGTTGGAATCACTTCCGACACCCGCCGCCTGTCAATGCAGTCTCCGTTACTTCTTGATGGAGTCCGGCCACCAGCCGACGGCTACGACTGAGCTCTGGCCGGAGGTGTCAGCTGCAGCAGAAATCGCTGCGGAGGCGGACATTCCAGCGGCGGCCAGCGCACCGGCGACGAGGAGTGTTGCAAGGGTCTTCTTCATTAGGACTCCTGATACGTAAGAGGCTGATGTGACTCATGTGACTTGTGGTGCAGATTTAGTATAGGGCCAAACGACACGCCGCTGTATAACGATTCGCTCTGCAATGGATGGTTTCGTGTTATTCGCGCGAAGCTTCGGAAGACCTGAGTCAATATTGCGCAGGTCTTGCTTGCGCGGTTTGTTCGTTTCCGCTCCTGCGGCAACGGATAATTGAGATATGCAACAAAGCTCCGTTTCACCCTCGTACGCTGCTGCAGAGCTGCAGGCGCGCGAACACCGGTCCAACCACGAGTTCGGGCAGGCGGCCATCGCTGCGCAGGCGGCCGCGGACATTGCCAATGCCGAAGGCGATTCGTCCTCGTGGTGGCACATGACCTTGTTCCGGGCGGAGAGCCTCCTTGCCGCCGGTGACTTCGAAGCCTGCGCGGAGGTTGCCAGCGCGCTAGTTGCTGAACCCTGGGACGGGAACTTGCAGCTTCAGGCCCAAGTGCACATCCTGCTGGCCCAGAGCCGTCAGGGCCTGGGGTTACTCGAACAGGCGGCCGACGAGGCCAGAGTTGCAGCCGACCTCATGAATGGCGAAGATGACGTCGAGATCGCAGTCAAGGCCAGGCAGGCCCTCATTGCTGCGCTCGCCGATAGTGGAAGGCTTGACGAAGCGTGGGCGGAAAGCCTCATCATGGCGGACATCATTTCGGGCGAAGTCGATGACCAGCTGGTGGGCAAGGCGTATTGGGTCATTGGGAACGTCGCGTTTCTTTGCAGCAAAGTCGCCGAGGGGCTGCACTATCACGAACTCGCCGCTGGCACCTTTTCGCCGGCTAGGAACCTCACCGTTTGGGCCAAATTCAACAAGGCTTCCGCTGCCATGCGGCTTGCCGCCGATGTTGCGGACGCGGACACCCTGCGTTGCATTGAACGCGCGGAACTAGCCACGGATGTCATTGGCGGCACCGAGGAAGATCACATATTGCTCAAGCTGAACCGCGGCCACTGGAATTTCCTGGCGGGGGATCAGAAATCGGCCGTCGATACCCTAGTTGACATTTTCCCGGTCCCCGAAAAGACGTCACCGCAAATATTGGGCGAGGTGTATCTACTTCTGGGCCGGTCGCACGCCGCTTTGGGAAACGGGGCCGAAGCCCCGAACTACCTGATGGAGGCCGCCGACTACTTTCAGAAAGCAGGAGCCTCCCAACGTGCGGAACAGGCCCTTGAATTCCTGACCGAAGTACCCTGACTTCGCATCGAAATGGATATGCCCTCGGCTGGACTTGAGGGATGGACATAATGGCAAGATGTCCACCTGCCGGGCCGAACGCTGGACATGTCCCGCGCTCGAGGCCCGGTTCGAGGGGCGACTCCAGCCGCCGTGACCAAGAATGGACATGTCCCGTGTCCTATGCCGCGGATCGGGAAACGGCCCTGCCGGTGCGACCAAGAATGGACATGTCCCGTGTCCTATGCCGCGGATCGGGAAACGGCCCTGCCGCGCGAATCAGGACTGGACATGTCCCGGGGTGGGGGAAGCCGCGGCAGCCTTGCGTCCGAGTAACACGGCGGCGACGCCGGCCACGACGCTCAGCGCCRGAAGGACCCAGCCGGCCACGGTGAGCCCGGAGGCCACGGCGACCTGACCGCCGTCGAGAGTGTCGGCGGACATCATTTCATCGATCACCGTGTTGCCCCACAGCCGGACCGCAGCAAAAAGCAGCGGCAGCGACCACAGCGCCCAGCGCAGGGATTTCCGTGCCACGTTGGTTCCGATCAGCAGCAGCCAGGTGAAGCCAAAGATCAGCGGGAAGAGCATCCCGGCCGTCTTGTGGACATAGTTCAGCTGGCCCCGGGCATCGGCGTCCATGGCCGCGCGCAATTGCTCCACGAACCCCAGGTCAAAGCCGCCCACCAACGAGTCGGGCATTGCCTGGCCGCCCGACAACTGGGTGAGCTGGTTGAGGGTGAGCAGGTGCAGATACCAGAACAGGAACAGGCTGGCCACGACCCCGGCGATGACAATCAGATTGCTGTTGCTCTGTGCCTTCTGCGGTGTCCGGCTGGTGGTCGGATTGATCACCGGAGGAAGATGGTGCTGGGGGACCGCCGCGTTGGCGCCGTGCTTCTTGATCCGCTGCGCGGGTGTCTTGGCCATGGCTCCATTATCGCCCGTCCTGCACACCCCTCCGCGCCGCCGTCTGCCCGGCCGTCCGCGCCGGCTGTTCACTGCCAACGGGCGCCGATAGTCTGGGATGCGTGACCGAACTAGGAAAACACCGGCTCGGCCGGCACAGCACCGCAGATCTCGACCCCTCACTGGATGACTACCAACTGGCCGAGGCCCTGGTCCGCGAGGCAGGCACGCTGGCGCTGTTGATGCGGCAGGCCGGGCTTGAGGGCAGGCAGAAGACATCGGTCTCGGACGTGGTCACGGCCGCCGACCACGCCGCCGAATCCTATGTCCTGGAACAGCTTCGGCGCTGCCGGCCCGATGACGCCGTCCTGGGCGAGGAGGGCGCCTCTGTGGCGGGCAGCAGCGGCCGGACCTGGGTCATTGACCCCGTCGACGGGACCTTCAACTTCCTGCATGGATCCACGTACTGGTGCTCGGCCATTGCCCTGAAGGATTCCTACGGTGCAGGGCTCGGCGCCATCTTCCAGCCGGAGGAGGACAAACTCTGGCTGGGCGGGACGTCCCGGGCGGCAACGCTCAACGGCGAAAAACTGGTCACATTCGTGCCCGGAGCGTCTGGAAGCGCCGGACGCTCCGACACGCCGCTGTCTGACCTCGGCGCGGCAACCTACATCCACCCGACGTGGCTTGCCGATCCGATGTGTGCCATGCCCTGGCATGCGGCAGCGACGTCGGCGGCCGCGCTGCGCATGTTCGGGTCCGGCTCCTGCGACCTCGGCCGGGTCGCGGACGGAGAGCTCGGCTGCTGGTTCCAGCACAGCTGCCCCGAGTGGGACTGGCTGCCCGGGAAGGCCATCGTCGAGGCGGCCGGCGGCGCGACCGACGTCGTGCGCGTCAACGGACTCGACTGGTTCATCGCGGGAGGGACGACGGCGGTCCAGCAGCTGCGCGCCGCGCTCAGCTCCGGGGGCGTCGGCTAGCTTCCCGCCTGCCGGATCTCCCGTGGGACATGCTCATTGTTCGCTGCGGGGTCCGCGGGACATGCTCATTCCTCGAGGAGAGCATCGGACAAGGTGGTCGTATGTCCACCGGCCGCGGACAGCAGTGGGCATGTCCCGCGGACAGCGCGTCCCCTCCGCCGTGCGGGGGGTGTTGCTAGTCCGGAAACGCGGCCTATACTTCCGGACATGGGGGAGCGAACACCAATTCCGGACGTGCCTGAGGTGCTGTCCACACGGGGAACTGACCGGGTGTGGACCCGCCGGCTGCGGGAACCGGAATGAGCGGCTATTTAGCCGAATCCGTACTCGATGAAGCTCACGGCGCCAAGCGGCTCCTCCTGGAGTCAGGTCTGGGCGCCACCCCTCAAGGACTGGTGGAAAACCCCAGCTTCTTTCACGGGTTTGCGGCAAGGCCGGACGTGGTGTCCAGCGCGCTGCTCGCCGTTGCCGACGTCGCGGCGTCGAGGTACTACGATGCAGGGTTCCGGCTCAGCGATGTCGTGGACCCGGTCATGACCGCAGGCGGAGACCGCCTGCGGTGTGAGTCGTTTTCGGCATGCAACGGGGTCCAGGCGCGGCTGGACTTGCTGGGCAGCGGCCTGGACGGCGGTGAGATCGGCTTCGGAACCACCAACGTGGACATCAACAGCCCACTGCGCTCTGCGCTCGCCAACGTGCACCGGAACGACTTGCTCCACTTTGACGTCGGCCGGGACCGGCTGGTGGTCTCCACTCCCGATCAGAGCCATGTCGAACGGAAGGTGGATCTGCCCGACCGGTGGGTTCGCGGCTTCGCCGAAACACCCGCCATCGCTGCAGGTATGACGCATCTGGCTGCCCTTACCGGCCCCGCCATCAGTCAGTTCCTGGCCTCCTTGCCGGCAGCCCAGCCCGGGCGCACGGTCTTCCTGCTGCCATCGGTCCGGGGATTGCGCGAAGTGGCGGCGGCGAAGCCGTCAACGGTCACGCTGGCCGGTACAGGACGGCTTGCCGCCGCCAGGCGGGTCGCCCGATTCGCCTCTCGCCTGGACATCTTCCGTCACGACAACGGGGCCAGCGGCTGGGTGTTTAGGCTCCCCGGTGCCGACTTCACACTGCTGCTGTCGCCGGCGGCCGGCCGGGGTTTCTCGGGGGAAGGCGGGATCCTTGCTGCGCTCGCCGCCCCTGGCGTCACGGAAGCGGGGATGACAGTCCTGGACTTCCTAGGATGGCAGGCGGTCATTTCGACCGAGGCGCTCAGCGCAAGGACCCGGCTTGCGGCGGAGCGCGTCAGCCACGGGCTGGCCTGGTTAGGTGCGTCCGGGAAGGTGGGTTTCGACCTGCTGGAAAATGCCTACTTCCACCGGGAACTGCCGCTGGACCAGGACCGGACGGTCAAGGACCATCCGCGGTTGCAGGCAGCCCGCGGCATTGTGGCCCGGGGCGGGGTATCCCGGTTGGAGGGCCGCTGGGATGTTCTGGCCGCAGACGGAGTGTATGTGTACCGGGTCACGGCCAGGGCCGGACTCTACCAGTGCACCTGTGCCTGGTGGTACGACTTTCGCGGCGCCCGGGGTCCCTGCAAGCATGCGCTCGCCGTGGAGCTTGTGCGGCTCGAGACGGCACCGGGCCACGGACTGGAAAACACGTGACGGGGCCGGAGGGCCGCGGCGACCCGCCGCTCGTGCAGGAAATACGCCGGCTCGCCACAGCCGAAGACTGGATTGCCCTTCGCGAATACATCAAAGCACCCCCGCCGGCTCATCTCGCGGAGACGAGGACGTGGTTCGCCAAAGGCGGCCGGACCCTGCTGACCCAGGACCTGGACTTTCGGCTCCATGGGGTCATCAGCCTTGTCGACTCGCGCTCCCGGTCAATTGTCAGGGAGATGGTCACCGTCGCCGTCAGCGCACCTGCCGATGCTGCCAGGTTCCTGCCTTGGCGGGCGATGGCATGGAACCGCAACGTCCACATCCTGATGTTGTTGGACGTTCTTGTTTCAAAAGGCGACGACTGGTGTCGGCGCTTCGTGGCCGCGGCGATCAGCCGGAACGCAAGAGCCGGCAAGGAGAGCGCCACCACCGTCATCCGTTATTGCCTGCCGCTGATTCTGCACTTTGGAGTTGCCACTGAAAAATTTGAGGCGTATCCGCGGCTTTGGGCGTTCTATTATCGGGAGCTCGCGGCCGGCCGGCTGCACGAGGTCTGGAGCGATGAGATTGCGGCGGACTTCGAGTACCCCGGTTGGTCTGGACTGGGGTTCCGCATCGATCCCGCCGGACGCGCGGTGGTCTTTCCGAAGATGCAGAAATCGTTGCTGGAGTTGTGGGATCAGGATCTGACCGCCGCGAACACACTCCTGCGTTGCTTTGACCTGCCGGACGCGCTGGGACCCCTGGCCAGGGTAGGAACGCCGAAAGAGTGGACCGTCGGGGCCGCAATCCGCGGCTACCTCAACAGGGGAACCTTCCTCAGCGAAGAGGTCTTCGGCAAGCTCCGCACGGCACTCGCACGCGACGATGGACTCCCGACCCAGCGAGTGCTGGCCGATGTCCTGAAGTCATGTCCGCCCAGTCCTGGGGAGGTCGCCGCGAGCATTCCGCTCCTGCTGTCCACAGTCGCCACAGCCCCCGGATTCCTGTCCTTCCCGGTTCTTGGACTCTTGGTCCAGTCGCCCATGGGCGGCGGCGACCTCTGCGACCTGAGTGTTGCCGTGTTCGGCAGGCCGGAGAAGAAGGCCCAAGAGCTTTTGGTTCGGCACCTCAAATCGCTCCAAGCTTCGCAGCCATACGATGGCGACGTCCTTGCCGCCTGCTGGGAAGCGGCGGCGGGATCCGCGGATCTATTAGTCCGGGCGACGGCGGAGGAGATGGCGGGGGGACCTCTGGCCACGGACCTTGAAGAGCCGCTGGACGCCGCATCGCTCTGGGGAACGGGGGTCCGACAGCCTCCGGAAATTCCCCGATACGTGGCTCAAGAGGTCGATTCGAAGAATCCGCTGCCGCGCTGGACCGGACCGCGCGAGCATTCCGTCGCCGAAGAGCAATACATTGATCGCTTCCTGCGGACCGTTTACCGCCGTGCCCCAAACGTGCGGGACTGGTATCGCCAAAGATTTGCTGCTCAGACCGGTTACGCAGATGGCTTCGAGCGGTACCGTGCACTTGCGGGGGCGCCGACCAGCTGGCGGCGCTGGCCGGATCCGCCGACGAGTTGGCGGCGGTGGGCAAGCCCGGGCCCGGAGGTTGCCTTGGCGATGTGGGCATCAGGGGAGCACGACCTGACCGCTCACCGGGATCTGACCGCATTGGTCCGGGCATCACTGTCCCGCCCCTCGGGTACGGACGACCCATTTGGCTCGGCGAGCCCTTTGGCCGCAATCCACATCCTTCGTCAAAGCGAGTTGATGGTCCAGGCAGGAACGGTGCCCTACTCCCTGGCCACACCGAGTTATGACAACTTCCGTGTGGAACTGGGCCGGCTGGTGTCACTCCTGCAGCTTTTTGAGCGTGAAGGCTGGGCCTATGGAGAAGCAGACCTGTTTCAGGCACTCTTGCGGCTGGGTCCGATGGATGCGGGGCTGGCAGCCGAGGTCCCTGAATTGCCTGTCTTGCCATTTGACGGCCCGGACGGCCAGGAGCGGCATGCCGGCCAAATTCTCCGCGAATGGGTCGGAGGAGGAGGATTCAAGCCCCCTCCGGTGGAGGCTCCGCTGGCGTTGCCGGTGTCTTTGGAACGGTTTCCGTCGGTCCCCCCGGAGTTGCTCTCGCCAGAGGTGTGGAGCGGCAGCGGACGCGGACATCTGGGTACCTGGCTCGCCTGTGAAGCCTCGGCGGTTGTGCCCTTCTGGCCGGACCTGGGCGCCGTCTGGCTGGGTCGGCGGGTGGTCTACGGCGGGCTCGTCGCACTCGGGGAAGGAGGACCGGCGGGGGCAACGGCCGGAGAACTCGGGCAACTGACTCACGATTGGTTCATTGCCATGCTCGCCAGTCACCGCCCGTACGACAGGAGTAGCACCCTTGAAACGGTGCTGGAAATGGCCGCGAGGCGCCAACTGTCAGCCGAATACCTGGCCCTGGCTGCACGAAATCGCCTCGAGGCCGGCGACCATTCGCTGGGCCGGCTGGTGAGGGCAATGGCACTGGTGGCCTATGAGGGGCATCTGGACTGTGTCTGGCCGGCGCTCACCGCCCTGGTGGTCGCGTCCTCCAAGCAACCGCGGCTTCCTGCCGGGACCAGTGAACTGCTTGCCACCTGCATGGAGTTGTGGGAATCCATTCCTGCCAATCACCGGACAACGGCGACTACCGCAGCCTTCACAGTGGCCGTCCGGACGCTAGCCGGAGCCAAGGCCGCCACTAAGACGGGGCTGGAAGCGAAGCGGCTCGCGTCGCRGATGGGGCTCACGAGCTAAGCGAGTCGGGGGGTACTCCCGAGGAATACCGCGGCCCCGCCTGCGAGAAAGCTCATTCCCTGGCGAAGTTTCATGGGACATGCTCGTTCTTCGCGGCCAGGAGTGGGCACAAAGGGAGTATGTCCATCGGTTACAGGTGGCGGAGGACAGGCTCGTTCCGCTGTGGCGTGTCCGCGGGACATGCTCATTCTTCAGAACAACCTCGGTGGTCTTCAGAACAACCCGGGTCTTCTCCATGACAGCCTCAGCGGGGCATGCCCATTCTTCGAGGTCAGGACTGGGCATAGGGGGATTATGTCCACTGGGCGCGGGCAGGGGAGGGCATGCTCGTTCAGCTCGGCCGTGTCCGCGGGGCATGCTCATTCTTCGCGGCCAGGGGTGGGCACAAGGGGATTATGTCCACTGGGCGCGGGCAGGGGAGGGCATGTCCCAGCAGGCGGACACGGCTGTCAGCGCCACCGCCTAGACTTAGATACACCATGGATATGTTGTTTGACCCTTACGCCGACGGACCCTTCCAAGCTGCCTCCAAGGCGGCGGCAGGCACTAAATCGCGCTCCGGGTCCGGCCTGGCGGGCCTGGATTCCGGACCGGATTCCGCACCGCACGGCGGAAGCCCGCACGGCGGCGCCCCGCACGGCGGCGCCCCGCACGGTGGCGGCCCGCACGGCGGAAGCCCGCACGGCGACGGACCTGACAGCGGCTGGGACCGCCCGCAGCTTCCGAACGCCGGCGAACTCCTCGAGGGGCTGAACCCCCAGCAGGAAGAAGCGGTCAAGCACGCCGGCAGCGCCCTGCTGATTGTCGCCGGCGCCGGGTCGGGCAAGACCCGCGTGCTCAGCAACCGGATCGCCTACCTGATCGCCACGAGGCGGGCGCACCACGGCGAGATCCTGGCCATCACCTTCACCAACAAGGCCGCGGCCGAAATGCGGGAACGGATCGAGGCGCTGGTCGGCGGCCGGGCCAAGACCATGTGGATCTCCACCTTCCACTCCTCCTGCGTCCGGATCCTGCGCCGCGAGGCCAAGAACGTCGGRCTYAACTCCAACTTCTCGATCTACGACTCCGCCGACTCGCTGCGCCTGATCACCCTGGTGGCCAAGAATCTGGATCTTGACCCCAAGCGCTTCGCGCCCAAGGCCATCCAGCACAAGATTTCCGCGCTCAAGAACGAGCTGATCGACGCCGACAGCTATTCCTCGAGCGCCAACTACAACGATCCCTTCGAGCAGGCCGTGGCCGAGGTCTTCAAGGGCTACACCCAGCGCCTGCGCCAGGCCAACGCCATGGACTTCGATGACCTGATCGCCGAGACCGTCTACATGTTCCGGGCCTTCCCGGCGCTCGCCGATTCCTACCGGCGCCGCTTCCGGCACGTCCTCGTGGACGAGTACCAGGACACCAACCACGCCCAGTACGCCCTGGTGCGCGAGATCGTCGGCGAGGGTCCTGACGCCGCCGAGCTCACCGTCGTCGGCGATTCAGACCAGTCCATCTACGCCTTCCGCGGCGCGGACATCCGCAACATCGTGGAGTTCGAGAAGGACTACCCGGACGCCCGCACCATCAAGCTCGAGCAGAACTACCGTTCCACCCAGACCATCCTCAGCGCCGCCAACTCGGTGATCTCCCGCAACCCCAACCGGCCGGAGAAACGGCTCTGGACGGCCGAGGGCGACGGCGAGAAGATCGTCGGCTACGTCGGCGAGAACGAACACGACGAGGCCCAGTTCATCGCCAAGGAAATCGACCGGCTCCAGGACGAGGGCAACCTGCGCCCCGGCGACGTCGCCATTTTCTACCGCACCAACGCCCAGTCCCGCTCGATCGAGGACGTCCTGGTCCGCGTGGGCCTGCCCTACAAGGTGGTCGGCGGCACCCGCTTCTACGAGCGCAAGGAGATCAAGGACGCCCTCGCCTACCTGCGCGTCCTGGTCAACCCGGACGACGACGTCAACCTCCGCCGCATCCTCAACGAACCCAAGCGCGGGATCGGGGACCGTGCCGAGGGCGCCGTCGCCGCCCTGGCAGAGCGTGAGCGCACCTCCTTCATGGCCGCCGCGCGGCGCGCCGATGAAGCCCCGGGCATGGCGACGCGTTCGGTCAACGCTGTGCTGGGCTTCGTGAAACTCCTCGACGACCTCGCCGAGGTCGCTTCCGGCTCCGGCGCCGCCGCGGCTCTCGAAGCCGTGCTCGAACAAACCGGGTACCTGGCCGGGCTGCGTTCCAGCACCGACCCGCAGGACGAGTCCAGGGTGGAGAACCTCGCCGAACTGGTCGCCGTCGTCCGGGAATACGAACGGGACAATCCCGAAGGCTCGCTCGGAGCCTTCCTGGAGCAGGTCTCCCTCGTGGCTGACGCCGACCAGATCCCGGACGCCCCCGGCGGTGACGCCGAAAACCTGGCGGCCGCCGTCGCCGAAGCCAAGCGGCTCGGCGTCGTGACCCTGATGACGCTGCACACCGCGAAGGGCCTGGAATTCCCGGTGGTGTTCCTGACCGGCATGGAGCACGGGCTGTTCCCGCACCAGCGCTCCGCCACCGATCCCAAGGAACTGGCCGAGGAACGCCGGCTGGCCTACGTGGGGCTGACCCGGGCCCGCAAGCGTCTCTACCTGACCAGGTCCGAGGTCCGCAGCATGTGGGGCCAGAGCCAGTACAACCCCGCGAGCCAGTTCATCGAGGAGATCCCGGCCGAGCTCGTCGAGTGGAAGCGCGAAGGCGCCAGCCGCCAGAGCGGAGGCTGGGGGAGCGGTGCCGGGATCGGGTCCAGCCGCTACGGCGGATCGTTCTGGGGTGCCGGGACCGCCCGCGGCGCCGCGGCCAGCCCGGCCGCCGGCTTCAACGCCGATGTTCCCGCCGCGGTGGCCAAGAACAGGGTCCAGCCGCAGAAGGAAGTCGTCGCCGTCAGCGTTGGGGACAAGGTCAACCACACCAGCTTCGGCAACGGCACCGTCCTGGCGGTGGAGGGCGCCGGGGACAAGACGGTCGCCAAGGTCAAGTTCGACGTCGGCGAGAAGCGGCTGCTGCTGCGCTACGCGCCGCTGACCAAGCTGGACGCCTGACTGACCGCGTAACTGGACGTTTGGCTGAAGACCCGGCGGGAGTCCGGAGACCGGTCCGCCGGCACCCCGTGCAGCCGCTGGCACGGGCGTTCGCCGTACATTACGAACGCGGGTCCGGCACGGCCGCGCCGGCCTTCGGAGCGCCGTCAGACACCCCAAAAACCCCGTAATCTAGCGGTTTTTCTACGCTCCATAGAATAGTGTCCTTACTCACATAACCGGTACTCTGGAACGGGCTGGTCCGATCGAAGGACTAGAGTTCCCAAAGGAGCATTGCGCCGTGTGGCTCGTTTCCAAGCTTGTCGCAGGGTGCGTTTATTCCGCAGCCCGGTAACCGCGAGTACGTGGGGTCCGGCTGTACAGAAACTACTTCGACGTAGAAGGACACTAAACCGTGGACCTGTTTGAATATCAGGCGCGCGATATGTTCGAGGCGCACGGTGTACCCGTGCTTGCTGGCATCGTGGCGCACACCCCTGAAGAAGCAAAGGCAGCTGCCGAGAAAATCGGCGGCGTAACTGTCGTAAAGGCGCAGGTCAAGGCCGGAGGCCGCGGCAAGGCCGGCGGCGTCAAGGTCGCGAAGACCGCTGACGAAGCGTTTGAACACTCCACCAACATCCTCGGGATGGACATCAAGGGCCACACCGTGCACCGGGTGATGATCGCCCAGGGTGCAGACATCGCCGAGGAATACTACTTCTCCGTCCTTCTGGACCGGGCCAACCGCAACTACCTGGCCATGTGCTCGGTAGAAGGCGGCATGGAAATCGAGCAGCTCGCCGTTGAGCGCCCCGAGGCCCTGGCCAAGATCTCGATCGACCCGGCCGTGGGCATCGACCAGGCCAAGGCCGACGAAATCGTCGCCGCGGCAGGCTTCGCCGAGGAACTGCGTGGCAAGGTCGCCAGCGTAATCCTGAAGCTCTGGGACGTTTTCAAGAAGGAAGACGCCACTCTTGTGGAGGTCAACCCGCTGGTCCTGACCGGCGCCGGCGACATCGTTGCCCTCGACGGCAAGGTCTCCCTCGACGAGAACGCCGACTTCCGCCACCCCAAGCACGCCCACCTTGAAGACAAGGACGCTGCTGACCCGCTCGAGGCCAAGGCCAAGGCGCAGGACCTCAACTACGTCAAGCTGGACGGCGAAGTCGGCATCATCGGTAACGGTGCCGGCCTGGTCATGTCCACCCTCGACGTCGTTGCTTACGCCGGCGAGAACCACGGCAACGTCAAGCCCGCGAACTTCCTGGACATCGGCGGTGGAGCTTCCGCCGAGGTCATGGCAGCAGGCCTCGACGTCATCCTGGGCGACCCGCAGGTCAAGTCCGTCTTCGTCAACGTCTTCGGCGGCATCACCGCCTGTGACGCCGTCGCCAAGGGCATCGTCGGTGCACTGGCCGAGCTGGGCCACTCCGCGAACAAGCCGCTGGTAGTCCGCCTTGACGGCAACAACGTTGAGGAAGGCCGCCGCATCCTGGCCGAGGCCAACCACCCGCTGGTTACCCTGGCCGCCACCATGGACGAGGGCGCCGACAAGGCTGCCGAGCTCGCCAACGCAGCGAAGTAGAGGGACTCGACTATGTCTATTTATCTGAACAAGGACTCCAAGGTCATCGTCCAGGGCATCACCGGCGGCGAAGGCACCAAGCACACCGCCCTGATGCTCAAAGCCGGCACCAACGTTGTGGGCGGCGTCAACGCCCGCAAGGCCGGCACCACGGTCCTGCACGGCGACAACGAGATCACCGTCTTCGGCACCGTCAAGGAAGCCATGGCAGAGACCGGCGCTGACGTTTCCATCGTCTTCGTGCCGCCGGCCTTCACCAAGGACGCCGTCGTTGAAGCCATCGAGGCCGGCATCGGCCTCGTCGTCGTCATCACCGAAGGCGTGCCCGTCCAGGACTCCGCCGAGTTCTGGGCACTGGCCCAGTCCAAGGTGGACGCCAACGGCAAGCAGGTCACCCGCATCATCGGACCGAACTGCCCCGGCATCATCACCCCGGGCGAGGCCCTCGTCGGCATCACCCCGGCCAACATCACGGGCAAGGGCCCCATCGGCCTTGTCTCCAAGTCGGGCACCCTGACTTACCAGATGATGTACGAGCTGCGCGACCTCGGCTTCTCCACCGCCATCGGCATCGGCGGCGACCCGGTCATCGGCACCACCCACATCGATGCCCTCGAAGCCTTCGAGGCTGACCCGGAGACCAAGGCGATCGTCATGATCGGCGAAATCGGTGGCGACGCCGAAGAGCGTGCCGCCGACTACATCAAGGCCCACGTCACGAAGCCGGTTGTTGGCTACGTGGCCGGCTTCACCGCTCCGGAAGGCAAGACCATGGGCCACGCAGGCGCCATCGTCTCGGGTTCCGCGGGCACCGCCCAGGCCAAGAAGGAAGCCCTCGAGGCTGCCGGCGTCAAGGTCGGCAAGACGCCGTCCGAGACCGCCAAGCTCCTGCGCGAGGTCTTCGGGACCCTCTAGGTCCGAAGCGCCGAAGTACCAGCACTACAGCAACGCGGGGTCACTCACGGCCCATTCCACTCGGTGGGATGGGCGCGGAGTGACCCCGCGTTGTTTCTTTAAGTACGACGGCGGCAGGCCACCTTCCCCGGGAGGTGACCTGCCGCCGTCGTACTCTTTAAGTCCCTGAGGTCCTAGACCTTGGCCCGGCTGAGGACTTCCTCGAGCTGTTCGTAGGCTTCGGTCATGCCGCCCTCCATTCCGGACTGCGCCATGCCGTCGCGGGCCTCCATGCTGGGGTAGACCGCGTGGCCGCTGAGCCGCGAACGGCCGCCACCCAGGTCCTCGAAGGTCAGGCACTCAATACTCACCACGTCCGGGTAGCCATCGAATTCGAAGGTCTGGATGGCGAAATCATTCTCGCGGACAGTGTGGAAGACACCGGTGAAGCCATAGGCGCTGCCGTCCGGCGCGGTGTGGGTGTAGCGGTAGCTGCCGCCGGTCCTAAAGTCGTAGTGGTCAACAGCCATAGTCAGCCGCCGCGGGCCAAGCCACTGGGCGACGAGCTCGGGATCCTTGTGCGCCCGGAACACCTCGGACACCGGAAAGTCGAATTCACGCTCGAAATCGATGAACGGCAGACCCTCGGGGACGGTCAATTTCAGTGCGTTGCTCATGATGCATCCTTTGCCTGTGTGCCGCTCTGGGCGGCGCGGATTTCAAGCACGGCGTCAAGGCTGCGGAACTGCCCCTCGCGGACCAGCCGGTACTGGTCGATCCAGGCAGTGAGTGCTTCCAGCCGTGCAGGGTTCAGGTGCACGGGCCGGCGCTGGGCGTCACGGGTGCGCGTGACAAGTTGCGCCTGCTCGAGGACCTGGATGTGTTTCGAGACCGCCTGCTTGGTGATCGCGAAGGGCTCCGCCAGTTCATTGACGGTGGCCGGGCCCCGGCTGAGCCGGGCAATGATGCGGCGTCGGAACGGATCGGCGAGGGCCAGGAAGGCCGCGTCGAGCTCGGCGTCGTCACTCGCTTCCACTCGGTGCTCCACCTCCTCGTCCCGTAGTCAACTGATCAGTAATCAACT